>NZ_JAENWL010000269.1 GCF_016650095.1 Clostridium sp.
ATACCTATTGTAAGCATTAAAACAATCAACGCAATGTTAATTACCCAGTCCACAAGTTTTAATACATTATCCGGCAATTTCCTTATACCAAAGAATAAACCTATTCCTAAACACAAAAATGGTATCCAAGTCATATATACTACCCCCGACGACTATGTTATCACTTTTTAAATATCTCATGTCCACCCACTAAGATTATATAATTATCGCTTCGCTATTTTTTACAACTGCGTCGTAACTCTCTATATAATATTATCATAATTTACCATATTTTTAAACATTTTCTCATCAATAGAGATTCTATATTGTTTATATATAAACAACATTAAAATCAATTTTCTAAGCCATTTCTATGTGGTGTAGTATAGATACTCCCACAAAACCCACGCTAAGACATAAAACGGATAAATATCTTATAATCAGCCCACTCTAAGAAATGGATTATCAATATCAGTATTATTGATTGCTCTTACACTCGGTTTAACAACTTCTATTGGAATTTCGAGGCAAATAAAGAAGATTGTAAATGTAACTTACGCACTTTCAGAAAATGATTTATCAAAAACTGTTGATATTGATAATAAGAGTGAACTAGAAAGTTTAGGAAAAGCTTTAAACACATCTATAACAACCTTAAAAACGTTAATTGTAGAAATATCAGAAGGTGCTGCTGAAAATAGTGCTAGTACCACTAATAAATTATATTTGGAGAATCAAGAAATCATATTAAAAGCAATAGCAGAAGGCATGGTTGTTAGTGAAATTAAGATAATAGCAGCTGAAATAGAAAATATAGCAAGTCAGACAAATCTTATCAAAATTAACTTATTAATAGACCCCTTTTTCATTTAAAAACTTTCCATATTTCTTGTCACTATCCATGCTGTGAATAACGAGCCATTGTTTAAGGAAAGTCATAAGTTCCATAGTAAAAACAGGTTTCCCTTCATCAGACCGGTTTTTTAAGTCTGACACACTTTTCCTAAAGTAATTATGTCCCTCCACGTGTTCAGCTTTTTCTGGATAATTAAATTCCACAAAATATTTTTCTTCACTTTTAAAATGATATTTTGCATATTCAATTAATTCATTTAATATATCCTTTAATACTTTCTTGCCATCTCCTTCCTTCATTGCGTCATAAAGCTTATTAATCAATACAATTAATTTCTTGTGTTGTTCATCAAATTCAGTAATTCCTACCATGTACATTTTATTCCATATTAACAATGACATATCATTCACTCCTCTGCCTTCTGATATTACTTAATAAATCTTAAAATTATGAATCATCTAAATAAATTCACTATTATATTATTCTTTCATTTTCTAGAAATATATTTTGTATCCATTTCCACCATTGCGCTTAACTTCATACATAGCTGAATCAGCCTGCTTAATTAACGTGTCTGCATCAATTCCATGTTCTGGAAATATACTTATGCCTATACATGCCCCCACAAATAATTGGTTTTCCTTATAGTTGAAAGCTACGCTTAATGTTTTCAACGCTGCCATTGCAATTTTCTCAACATTTGCAGAAGCTTTCAAATTTCTTAATATTATTATGAATTCATCACCACCAATTCTATAAACTTCATCCGTTGACCTAATAATGTTTTTTAATCTCACCGCCACAGTTTTAAGAATATAATCTCCCGCCTCATGACCATAATCATCATTGGCACTCTTAAACTTATCCAAATCCATAAAAAGAATGGCAAATTTTTCAGTTTTATTATCAAGTAGCATGTTAACATCTTCTAATAATTTTTTTCTATTAGAAAGTTCTGTAAGGGCATCATAATATACGAAATAACGTATTTGCTCTTCTGCAAATAATCTATCTGTAATCTCATTTTTAAGTTTAATATTTGATTCTTCCAATTTTAAAGTATACTTCTCTTGTATTTCAGCTATCTTTTTTCTTTCAGAAACATCATGTAATAGAACAAGGATTCCTAATATGTCCTTATATTCATCATATACAACTGTGGCTGATAGTTCACAGACAAGAGCTTCTTTATTTTTCCTGTGTAAGTCTACTTCAATATTGATAACATTTCTTTCTTGAATTATGGTATTAAAATTGAATTTTCTAAAATTTATTATTGCATAAAGTGAATTTTGCTCTAAGTCCTTATTATTATAGCCAATTATATTTAGTGAAGCATCATTACAATTTTTTATAAGGAAATCTTCACCTAATATTAAAATCGGTTCATTTACAGCTTCAAAAATATATTCCGATACAAGTTCATAAGAAATTGACAGCATTTTATATTTATTAATTGCGTACCACATTCCACCCGTTGCAATAGAAATGGATATAATCCCAGACGGAAAAATATTAATACCTATTACAGGTAAAATCAAATCTGATATTATCGCTAAACAAAAACTGATAAAACCGCTAATTAAAATAATTTTCATCTGCTTTCTGACTCTCTTCTTATGAGAATTTCTCATTTGAAAATATATTATTACAAAACCAGCTATATATATAACTGCGACGTATATACTAAAAACAATACCGATAATTGTTTCAGAGTATAAATTATCTACAAAGCCGTAAGCTTCACTACTTACTACTTTAGAGGGTTCGTATATTAAATTACCTATGAAAAACATCAGTGAAGTTATATATATTGAAAATTGTATTTTTGAGTTAGAGTTTTTTTGATTTATACCTTTAAGAGAAAATGCGAAGGATACCCATATTCCATTAAAAAAACACCAACCTAACGCAGAAACTATTCTCCATATATTTGCGATTTCTATACTAGGAGAAATTAACATGAATGCATATCCTATGCCCCAAAGGCTAGCCGCAATACAAAGACAAAAAAATATTATGTTAACTTTTGATTTTTTATCTTTTCTGTAACTAGAGATACCCAAATATAAGTAGAAAATAAAACAAATACATAATATTGTAAATAGCATAATTTTAATATTCTCTTCTCGTAGCATAACTTAGCCCCCCGCCTCATCTTAAAACTTACATATTTATTATATGATTTACATGCATAATGGGTTACATTTTATTAGATATTCAGAATATTAATCCTCCCTATTTTTCGATTTAATATTTATATATAATAATCCTTTTCATTCATTATGAGGAATATATTTTGTATCCATTTCTATCATTATGCCTAGCTTCAAAAATATATTCTGATACCAATTCATAAGAAATTAACATCATTTTATATTTATTAATTGCATACTACATTCCACACGTTCCAATACTTATTGATATAATTGTAGATGGGAATACCACAATACCCAATGCAGGAAAAATAAAATCTGTTATTGACCCTAATCAAAAACTGATTAAACCATCCACAAACTGTAATATCCTTTGAAAGATTATGATATGCAGAATGCCGATCTACATGCAAATACCCTCTATTTCTTATTGATTCTAATAAAAGTAATTTACATTATTTAGACCAGGTACATATGTATTCCCAGTCATTTGGTGTATTTATATTTTTTATTTCTTGCCACGTGCCTTTTAACCCAAGTTCATTTGCAGATAACTCAAAATGGCATTTAGCAATTCCAATGTCATTTTTTTGCATATCGTAACCAGTTACTCCATACCCCTTGGTTCTGCAAAGAAAAAAGTGATATGCATTCTTATCCTTTATAATTCTCCAAGGTTGTTTGTTTGAAGCAGAAGGTCCAAGTCTTACCATCTCTAATGGAATAGCATATTGTCCAGCGCCATCTTCATTTAATGGCACTAAACTATCCGCGTTAAAAAACAATTCACTCCATGGTTTTCGTTTATTAGCACCAATAACTGCTCTCATAGCAGATTCAAAAACTCTAGGCTTTTCTTTTCTTATTCCTACAGGAGATACAATGGGTATGAATTCATTATCAAGTAAATTCATATTTTGTGCAAAATTGCTCTTATTAAAAGTTCCACCGAGCCAACATGTTTGAAGTCCCAAATCTGTTGCGTAGAGCACAATTTTTTCGAATAAATACCCAAATTCAAGTGCGTCTTTTTCTTCTTTATCTAATATTCCAATAATAAATGAATTAGCACCCGATATAATCCCATATGTACCTAACTTTTTTACTTTACCACCATCATTATCATTACTTTGTGTAAATATAAACCTAACCCTTAGTTTTGTTTCTTCATTAATTTTTACAATATAATCCTTTAGCTTTTTAAGGGTTATACTTTCAATATTTCTTTGATCAAATGATCTGCTTGATGTCCTCATCTTAATAAGTTCAATAACTGACTTTTGAAATTCCATACTTGCTCCTTTTAATTTATTATTGATTTTAGGCATGGGATACCATTAAACTTCACCCATCTTCTCTAATCCCCTATTTCCTCGTAAATTTTTTTTAAATCCAAGTGTATTCTCTTAAAAGCCCCTAAAACATTGGGTTCGAAATGCCCTGGGATTACACGACCATCTCCTACAGTTATTATTTCATAGGCTTTTTCGTGGGAAAATGCTAGTTTATAGGTTCTCGCACTTCTTAGTGCATCGTATATATCTGCTAGGGCAACTATTCTGGCACAAATAGGAATTTCTTCTCCCATCTTAGAATCTGGATACCCTGTTCCATCATATTTCTCATGGTGATTTCTGGCAATTTCTGCGGACATTTTTAAATACTCGGAATCCCCTATTATACTTTCTCCGTAAACAGTGTGACTTTTCATAATTTCAAACTCTTCATCAGTAAGCTTTCCTGGTTTAGTTAAGATGCTTTTATCTATATTAATTTTTCCCACATCATGCATTTGGGCTGCATAATAAATTTTCCTTGTAAATTCTTTGCTCATTCCTAATTCTTCTGATATTCTCTTTGAAAATATATTAACTCTTTTAATATGTTTTCCAGTTAAATCGTCATTTGCCTCTGCTGCCCTTGCCAATGCATTTGTAGTGTACTCAAAAGCATTTTCTAATTCATTTATCTGATGCTTCATGGTATCCATAAGGTCAAAGTTTATTGATAATGCTTTCATTATTCCTACATCATAATTTGTCACAAGGTTTTTATAGTTCATACCTATTAATATGATATTTCCAATAGAAAACCCAGCAAAATTTTTGATTTGAGGTGTATTTTGTCTTATAGCTTTTGGAAACATTTTTTGACTAAAGCTAATATCAGAAAATTCATCTACGTCAAAGTTTTTATTAAATCCAGTACTTGCATAAATATCAAAATTAAATGAAACCTCTTCAGCTATATCCGTGAATAATTTTTCTTCATATTCATCATTATTAAGTTGAAAAAGACTATAATTATATATATCTTTTTTAGAAAT
>NZ_JAENWL010000174.1 GCF_016650095.1 Clostridium sp.
GACCATAATCTTGTATTAAAAAGTAATGATAAATTGCTTGGCATAGCAATTACTTACATGGGCGTACTCTTATTTATTGGTATCTTTGATTTTATGAAAGAGGCTCTGCTCACAATTTTAGGTCAAAAAGTTACCAAAGAAATTCGGTTTGAAATGATGGAAAAATCAAAAAAAATAAATGCCATGTTCTTTTCCTCAAATGAAACAGGCCAAGTTGTTTCAAGGTTCACCAATGATGTGGATGCAATCAATTCCATGTTTACAAGTGGTATTATTGGAATGATGGTTGATTGCCTAAAAATTATAGGAATTATTGTTTCTATCTGGATGTTCAGTGCAAAGCTTGGAATTATTACTTTCATTCTACTTCCTATTATTTATATCATCACTCGGATTTTTCAAAAGAAAATGCTCAAGGCACAAATAGAAAATCGAATTTACGTTGGCAATGTAAACAATCATATTGCAGAAAGCTTTAAGAATGTTCAGATGATTAAATCCTACAGTAAAGAAGCCTATATGGAAAAAAAATATACTGATTATTTACTAGATAACTATAAAACAATAGAAAAAGTAAATTTCTATGATTCTGTATTTTCTCCCATTATCCAAATTACTAGAGCTGTAGTGATTGGTATTATTGTAATACTATCATCTAAGCACCTAAACTTTTTGGGTATATCATTAGGCATGGTTGCCGCCTCCATTGAATTGATTTCCAATTTATTCGCTCCCATTGAAAATTTAGGTATGGAGCTACAAAACATTCAACAGGCAGTATCTGGTATCAATAGGGTGAATGACTTTTATCGTTTACCTGAGGACCACCACACTCGCAGCGAACTTAAAGTGGAGGATATTATTCCAATTCGCTCGGAGATAAAACTATCCTTTAATGATGTAACCTTTCAATATGAAAAAGGGATTGATATTTTGAAAAACATTTCTCTTGATTTAAAACCTAGCGAGAAGGTTACCTTTGTAGGTAGAACCGGTGTTGGAAAATCCACATTATTCAAACTTACTATGGGATTTTTAAAACCCTCAAATGGAACTATCACCATAAATGGAATTGATGTTTATAGCATATCAAACTCCGAAAAGCGCAAAATATTCGGCTATGTTGACCAGTCCTTTCATATGATAAATGGTACTGTGGCCCAGCAAATCAGTCTGCAGGACAAAAATATTAAAATGGAGCAAATTGAAAATGCACTGGACTTTGTTGGACTTACTGATTATGTAGTATCTTTAGAAAATGGTATAGATACGCAAGTAATTAGTAAAAATCTTTTTTCACAAGGTCAGAAACAGCTCCTTGCTATTGCTAGAGCAATTGTGGCAGACCCTCCTATTTTACTACTTGACGAAATCACTGCTAATCTTGATTCTATAACTGAAGAAAAATTTATATCAGTACTTCAAAAGGCAAGCCAAGCTCACACAATATTGTCTATAACTCACCGAGTGTCCTCAATTAGTCCTGGAGACACAATAGCTATTTTAGAAAATGGCATGATTAAAAATAGAGGCTCTTCTGAGATGCTGTCACAAAATGACGATTGGTATCATAATCATATTACACTAGAGAAGCTCACTTGGAGTTAACTCATCACCTTCAGTAATAATAGACATGAAAATAGCACAATTGATTTACAATTGTGCTATCATTTTGTTTAAAAAGGCATAATAAAAGTTTTCCCAGTTTTAGGATTTTTAGTTATATATACCGTGAGTCCATAAACCTCTTTAATTATATCTTCTGTTAATACTTCCTCCGGACTGCCATCTTTGTAAATTCCGCAATCATGCATTAGTATCATACGATCTCCATACGCTGCTGCTATGTTCAAATCATGAAGCACCGCAATAATTGTTATGTTTTTATTTTTATTTAACTGTTTAAGTTGATTCATTATTTCAATTTGGTGATGAATATCTAAGTGAGAAATAGGCTCATCTAAAAGAATTATCCCTGTTTCTTGGGCAATTGCTCTTGCCACTACTACGCGTTGTCTTTCGCCACCACTGAGTGCATTGATGCTTTTTTTTCTAAGTTCCCAAGTATTCGTCATTTTCATCGCCTTCATAGCTATTTTTATGTCATTTTCACTTTCAGAACAAAATCTAGAAATATGTGGTGTTCTTCCCATAAGAACTATATCTTGTACTGAGAAATCAAATTCAATCTCTGTACTTTGCGATACCACCGCCATCTCCTTTGCCAGCACTTTAGTTTTCATTTGAGTTAACTTCTTTTCATCAATAAAAATTTCACCTTTTTCAGTGCTAAGCGATTTTGATAGTATCCTCAAAAGAGTTGTTTTACCTGATCCATTTGGTCCTAGAATGGTGTAAAATTTTCCTCTTTCAATATTTATATTAATGTCCTTTAATACTTCCTGTTCAAATGAAAAACTTATGTTATTTATTTCAATCAATTAAATCGCCTTCTTCTTTGTTCTATATAACAAATATATAAAAAATGGTACTCCAAAAATTGAAGTAATAATTCCAACTGGTATTTCTGCTGGAGGAACTATTACTCTTGCAAGTGTATCGCAAATTATTAAAAATATAGCTCCCCCAAGTGCAGAAAATGGTATAACCACTCTATTATCAGACCCAAAAATCATTCTAATAGAATGAGGCACTATAAGGCCTACAAAGCCAATTATTCCACTTACAGATACAACTACTGCCACCATCAAAGTACTTATTACAAATATATACTTTTTAAATCCATTTACATCTATACCAAGGCTCCTAGCACTATCTTCTCCAAGCATCATAATATTCAGATCCCTTGAAAATACTGATATAAACAAAATTGAAGGAACTATTATTATAAACAGTAGAATTACCTCATTCCAACCAGCTGTTGAAAAACTACCCATAGTCCACATAACTATTTTCTGAATATCGTCACTATTAAAAGTCATCATTAATGAAATAATAGCAGATAATAAATAATTAATAGCAATACCTGCGAGGAGAAGTGTTGCAGCTGGAACTTTTGTTCCAACTCTCGCAATATTATATACCAAAAAAGTAGTTATTATAGCTCCTATAAACGCATTGCATGCTATCATACTCATCCCAAAGAAATGAATTTCTTTAAGAAAAAGCATGGTTACAGTTGCCCCAAGTGCTGCCCCAGACGAAACTCCGAGAACAAAAGGGTCTGCCATTGGATTCTTGAATATTCCTTGAAAAGATGTTCCAACCACTGAAAGCGCAGCTCCTACCAAGCAAGATAAAAGTATTCTAGGAAGTCTTAGATTCAATAATATAACTGCAGAAGTAGGCTTAATTTCCCCTAATGATACAAAGTTATTTAATATTGGTATTTTACTTATTAAAATTAAAGCAGTCTGTTTTAAAGAAATGTCTGCCGCCCCAAAATTTGACGCAATAATTATTACAATTAGGAGTAAAAATACCCCTACTGCAAAAACTCTTCTATAATAATTTTTCTCTTCTATAAACGTCATAACCCTGTAGCCCCTTCTATTTAAAAAGTTCAGGATGGATTAATTTAGCAATTGCTTCTAGTCCATCTGCAAGTCTTGGTCCCTGTCTAACAATGATATTTTCATCAACCTCCAATAATTTCCCACTCTTAACTGCTTTCAAATCTTTGTAACCATTAGTAGCTTCTATACCTTTTTTTGAATCATATAACTTAGAGCATATTAAAATATCAGGATTCTTTTCTACAAGTTTTTCTACACTGTATTTCCAACCAATTGCATCTTCTGCAACATTTTTCCCACCAGCCATTTCTATCATATTGCCTATGAATGTATCTTTTCCTGCAGTGAAATCACCACTTTTACCGAACCCCGCTACATAATACACAGTTGGTTTCTTAGCATTAGCTACCTTCGTAGTTATATCTGCAACTTTCTTTTTCATGTCGGCTATTATTGTCTGTGCTTTTTCACTGGCATTTACAACCTGGCCAAGCTTAGTCATAGTATCATATACACCAGTAAAATTTTCTTCACCATAAAGCACTATAACCTTTATATTAAGGGCTTCTAATTGTTTAATAACGTCCTTGCTAAAAAGCATCGACGCAATAACTACATCTGGTTTTAATTCAATAATTTTTTCTATACTTGGTTCTAATAAACTACCAACGGATGGTATCTTGCTACACTCAGTTGGATAATCATCGTAGTCACTTCTACCAACTAGACTAGAATCTTTACCAAGGGCATATATTCCCTCTGTTATAGTCGGTGAAATTGAAATAATTCTTTTAGGTTCTTTATCAATGGTAACTGTCCTATTATATGAATCAACAATATTTAAAGGATATACAACATCTTTTGTCACCTTTTTAGTAGTATCAAGAACCTTATTCTTCTCAGCCGTGCTACCGCAAGCACTAAATAAAAGACTTACAAAAATAGTTAAAACTATACTTATTAAAATCTTTCTTTTAAACATAAATTTCCTCCTAGTATTCCTTAGTGGCACTAAGTAATTATTAATTGTTTAGTCTCCAGAAATTATAATTTTTCACTTACATATTACATTATTTAATCTTTATTGGTATACCACAAACCACCATGTGAACTTCCATGGCTCTCGATGCGATATACTGATTTGCTCTACCTGCAATATCTCTAAAAACCCTTGCCATCTTATATTCTGGTACAATTCCAGATCCGATTTCGTTAGTTACAAGAATTATTGTTTTCAAGTTTTTTTCTGCTTCGCAAAGAAAATTATCTATCTCTTGTAAAATTCCTTTTTCCATTTTATCTATATCCTGATCATTAAGATCATCAAAGTTATCCCCTACTTGATCAAACATTAGATTCGTAACCATTATTGTTATACAATCTAATAAAATCGTATCAAACTGCATTTGTACGTTATCGAATACCTGTTCTAAATTCTTGTAACCTTCAAAAGTATACCAGGTAGCTGGTCTTCTTTCCTTATGCTTTTTTACTCTATCCTTCATTTCATCATCAAATGGAATTGAAGTAGCAATGTAGAGTACACCGCCCTTAGCTTCTTTAGCTAACTTTTCAGCATATGTACTTTTTCCACTCCTTGCTCCACCTGTTATAAGTATGATCTTTTTCATATCATACCTCCTTATTATTTTATTTATTATTTATATGTAAAAAATTAAGAAAATAAAAAAAACCACTTCACAAGGAAGTGGAATAATGCAATTAATTTTTCCGCTTATTGGTTACCCAATATTTTCTTAAATTACGCATTTTTCATCTTCCCCCGAAGACTAAAATTCAGTGCATTAGGCAGGTTTACTGGCTTTAGCGTCATCTTACTCTCCAACCTTCTCGGTTTCCCAATGGTTTTTTGGATTTCATTCTCTAATACAGTAGCGGCGGGCTGCAGTGGTTTTTAACCACTTTCCCTTTTAACCCCTATTACAGGGCACCTAAAACTAATATTCAATTTTTATTATGTTCATAATAATTATTGTAACATCAAAAAAATATTTAAGCAATAGAATTTCGTAGAGCCATATTGGGAAGAATAGTAGTTAGGTTAGGTATTAAATTAGTTCATATTAATAAACTATGTGTGACAATTAGTCACATTAAAGTAAATTTCTCTAGATTAAAGTTACGTATTTTGCTATTATATAAATATAGTTACCATATGCTTATATTATAAATAAATAATGAAAAATTGGAGGGTATAATGAAAATAAATAAAAAGCTAGTTATAATAATTTCAATAGTTATTTTAATAGGAAGTATGGGTCTAATTTATAAGTCTACTAGTTCAGTGCCCATTAAAGAAAGCACTAATTTAAATGGATTAAATGAAACGAAAAAGCTAGAAAAAAAGTATGAAGAAACTTTATTAAGTACTCAAGAATTAGATGAATTGCCAATATATGATAGTTCAAAGACTCAAGAAACAATTAGTAAACCGGTATCTACTAATATAGTAGAAAACAAGAAAATACCAATACTTATGTATCATTCTATTAGTTATGAAAAAGGAAATACATTAAGAGTTTCAAAAGAAAACTTCAGAAATCAAATGAAATATATTAAAAATAATAATTATACAGCATTAACATTAGATGAGCTTTATAGCTATATGCAAAAGGGCGGAAAACTACCGACTAAACCCATAGTAATAACTTTTGATGATGGTTATATAGATAACTACACAAATGCATATCCTATATTAAAGGAATTCAAAATAAAGGCAACTATGTTTGTAATTACCAATACCATAGATAAAGAAGAGAATTATTTGACTTCTAATCAACTAAGATTAATGGATTTAGACAATATAAGAATAGAAAGTCATACTGTCGCACATGAACATTTAGATAAAATACCATATGAAGATAATGTAAAAACTATGAAAGCTTCAAAAATTAAATTAGAAAAGATATTAAACAGAAAAATAAATTACATTTCATATCCTTACGGTGGATATACTGAAAGCACTATAAAAGCTGCTAAACAAACAGGTTATATATTAGCTTTTTCAACAGAATTTGGTTGGATAGGTAAAAATGATAATATATATTCATTAGGGAGAATATTTGTTAATTCAAATTATAATTTAGAACAGTTTAAAGCAAAATTGAATTCATAAAATAAAAATAATATATAGGGTTTTAAATGTTAACTTCGACATATAATTTTAGTTTAATAGATTAAATTTGCATATGTATAATGCCCCATTTACAATTCTGTAATAAGAGAATAGGTGGAAAATATGAAAACAAAATCATTGAAATTTAAGATAGTAGTTTTTGCTATCTTATCTGCTATAGGATTAGGACTTATAGTTAATTCTACACTAAAAAACACTAATTTTAAAAGCAGTGATTCAATTATTATAAAAAGTAATAATGAGTTGAAATCTAATAAAACTTCTGAAATAAAAAATCAGGAATCAAAAAAATTAGAACTCGAAAAACAGCAGCAGATGAATCAAAAACAAGAAATTTTAGAAAACATATGGAAAAAAGGATATGATCAGTTTTTTCAAAAAGAATATAACAAAGCTATTGAAACAGAAAGGCAAGTTATAAAGGAAGATCCTACCTTTTATAAGGCATATGCTGTAGAAGGAATTGCTTTAGCTTACAGTGGGAATTTTAAGAGTGGTATAGAACAAATTGACCAAGCTTTAAAACTTAAGCCTGATTATGGTTATGCAAGGTTTAATAAAGCACTAGCTAATGAGTTATACGGACATTATGATGAAGCTATCAAATGGTATAAAAAAGCTTTAGAAGTGGAAAAATTCGAATGGAGTTATTATGGTATAGCTAGTATTTATGGAAGAAAAGGTGATATTGAA
>NZ_JAENWL010000348.1 GCF_016650095.1 Clostridium sp.
AGAAAATATATTTTTAGAAAATATATTTAATCAACCAAATCTAAACGTATATTATACTCTCTATTGGTATAAATAAAGTTATACAGGTTCCAATTCGTAATTTACTACTTACTTCTAGCTTAGCATTATATAAATCTTTATACTGAGAATTTGAAGTTGAAATTGAGCCACAGTTCTCTTGATTAAGTATCTGTAATACTTGTGCCTCACTCATGCCAACACCATCATCTTCTATTTTCATTACTATTTTCTCTATATCCCGCTTAATAATAAAGGTTAATGTTCCTCCATTACTTTTTTTTAAAATTCCATGGCTAATTGCGTTTTCTATTAAGTTATATAAAGAATTTTTAGGAATTAAAAAATTTATATCTTTTTCAATATCGTACACAATCTTTAACTTATCGCCAAATCTAACCTTTTGAATATACAAATAAGATTTTATACACTCCATTTCATCACGCAAAAGAACAACTCCATCTGATACATCAAAATTGAATCTTAAATAGCTACTAAGTTCTAAAACAACTTTCCTAGCTTCTTCTGAATTTTCCCTACAAAGCGATAATATGCTATTTAACGTATTAAAAAGGAAATGTTGATTTATTGTGATTCCCTTTTGATTAAGTTTCTTATCAGCTTCAATATTATTTAATTTATTTTTTTTAGTTACTATCACTAATTTTTTCTCCTTTTAAACATTTATTCCACATATTATGATTCATCATGATCGCATTTAAAATATATACCTTATTGTTTACTATGTATATCGTTAAGTTTTCTATAAACCTTAGTGAAATGAGATTTATCTTTAACTATATATAAATATTATTAAATTTTTATATAATTTGTATTAGTAATAGGTTATATTGGTGTAACTTGCATAAAACTTTAATCTTTGCACTTTAACCACTGGACATTTTATGATTATTAATTTACTATTAATTAATAAAGTTAAATTAATTTTTAAAAAATATAGAGGAGGTTTTCAATTATGGCAGCTGCACATTCGTTTGACATAGTATCAGATGTAGATATGCAAGAAGTAGACAATGCAATAAACCAAGCATTAAAAGAAATCAAACAGAGATATGATTTTAAAAACACTATTACTGAAATCAATTTAGGGAAAGAAGATATTAAAATAATATCCGATGATGATTTTAAATTAAAATCAGTTATAGAAGTCCTTGTAAGTAAATTAATTAAAAGAGGTATATCTGGAAAAGCATTAGACCTAGGTAAGCAAGATGAAGCTACTTTAGGTTCTGCAAGACAAACCGCTAAAATTATAAAAGGTATTTCTACGGAAAAAGCTAAAAAAATAATTGCAGAAATTAAAGCCACTAAAATCAAAGTTCAAGCACAAATTATGGATAACCAATTAAGGATTACTGGTAAGGACCTTGATGATTTGCAAGAAGTAATGGCGCTTGTAAAATCAAAAGATTTTGGAATTGCTCTACAATTCACTAATTATAGATAGATCTTTCTTTAATAGAAAATTATATATATTAAAAAAAGGTTAGTACAGTTAAAACTGTACTAACCTTTTTTAAATCATATAAATTTAGTAATATTTCATTTTATTTCACTATATTTTATACTATATAGTGTTTTATTCAAAATACACAAAATACAAAGCATTATAAATATTGTATTTTATTAAAAAAGTATGTATAATATAAAAGGTATTATAATACTGTTTAAAATGACAGTGTATAATAGTCTTTTTGCATAATACGTAAATGTTTGTTAATTTTTATCATTATTATTAAATTATTATTAAATATTTTAATAAACCTATTGACGTTTTATGTTATATTTGCTACAATTTAATTATAAATAAGTCGAATGATGTTTGAGGAGGAAATTATATGAAATCAACAGGTATTGTAAGAAAAGTGGACGAACTTGGAAGAATAGTTATTCCTATAGAATTAAGAAGAACTTTGGATATAGATATCAAGGATGCTTTAGAAATCTATGTAGATGGTGAACAAATCATTCTTAAAAAATATGAGCCAGCTTGTATTTTCTGTCAAAATGCTAGAGACGTTGTAAACTACAAAGGCAAAAATATTTGCAAAGATTGTCTTGCTGAATTAGGTTCAGGCAAATAGTTTAAGATAATTTTTTCTTAATTTAACTATTACATGCAAGTCTAATAACTAAAAGAGATATCCTTTTTAAGGATATCTCTTTTAGTTATGTTTTTAACCTAAAATCACTACAACATTTTGAGCAAGTTATAACAATTTTACCCTTTCCCCTTGGTACTCTTAACTTTTGCTTACATTTAGGACAACTAGTTATTATATAATCTCTTTTTTCTTTTAATTTATCAATAGGTTTATATTTTTTAATTTTGTTGTTAAATAATTTCAAACTTTGTTTGAAATTATTTATCTTCCTATAAATATTTCCTTCCATATTTTCAAAAACAAATTTTTCATTATTTCTTCCATGTATATTAGTCGACTTGCTCCTCCATATTGAATATAAAATAAGTGCTATTCCTAATATCCATGCATACCCAGTTACAACCAACAATATTCCTACCATTAATGTTATTTTTGATAATCTATCCCAGCCATAAAATATTCTAGCCAACTTAACATGCATTTTTACTATTCCTCCTATTTCTTTCTGAAGTAGATAACAATTCAAAACTACTATCTCCCTTGTTGTTCTTATCTTATCTTTTATTTTAGCACTATAAACCACAAATCATTATTAACTTTCTGTAAAAATTACTTGAATCATCACCTGTGGTGCTGTGATAATAAATAATTTGCACTCAAATAAATTATTAAAATATATTATTAAAAAGCCGATTTATATGTTTGAAATACCATATTTTATATGTTTTGTCGAATACGCATATCTATTTTCATTTTAATGTTCATCATATTAAATTTTTTTAAAAAACATATTGACTATTTGTGTTATTCGTGTTATTCTTTAACTAAGAAATAGGTCGAAACTTATCAGTCTAATAAATACAAAATAAAACTTATTTCGACATAAGGTAATAAAATCAAAATCCCCAAAAGATAAAAGGAAACTATTTATATCTTTTATTTAGCAGATATTGTGATTATTCGTTCTAATGTTCAAGCTAATAAACAAAGATTTATTATCGTATTCATGGATATAAATATTTTATGTAGATGTATTTGTCGCAGTTGTTATTAAATTTAGTTTCCTTTCTTTATCCCCCCCCATTATTTATAGAAATAAAACTTGAGCAAATGCTCAAGTTTTTTTATTTTATAGGAAACAGCTCGTAAAAAGCAATGCGGGTAACATTTTTATAGATTATAGAGCCTCATAACTATACAGGTAGTTTCTAAGCTAAGGTTTTATAACAAGTGTTTTTATGCGTAAAAAAAGTATATATTACGTATAATGCATTTGAACAAGCTTTAGAACTTCTTATTTTATTTTTAATTAAGGTGCGTTAAGAAAAATATATGTTTGAGCGAAAGCGAGTTTATATTTTTTAGCAAATTAATTAAAAATAAAGTTAGTAGTTCTTAGCGAAGTGAACGCATTAGTCGTATTGCAATACGCGTAATATATACTTTTTTTATTTTATTTCCAAAATTCCCAAACCTCATTTTTGACATGAGTATTATTATTTATTATATGATAATTTTCCCATTCCTTTGGAAATAGCCGTATATATCTTTGTTTAAGAAATCTATCATCTATTAAGAGCACAGTCCCTCTATCTTCCTCTGTTCTAATTACTCTTCCCGCTGCCTGTAGAACTTTATTCATACCTGGGTACATATAAGAATATTCATAACCAAGATGGCTCTTATTATCATAATACTCTTTAATAATTTCTCTTTCAAAACAAATCATCGGATGCCCTACACCTATTATTATTGCACCAATTAAACTATCACCTTTTAAATCTATACCTTCCGAGAATATGCCCCCGAGTACTCCAAATCCTAAAATATTATCATCACTTTGACTACTAAAGTTTTTCAAAAAAGCTTCTCTCTCGTCTTCAGTCATAAAATTAGTTTGAATTTTC
>NZ_JAENWL010000324.1 GCF_016650095.1 Clostridium sp.
ATGTTTCTTTCAAAAAAAGTATAGCATACACTAGGTCTATTAAATTTACCCAAAATCATGATATAAAAAAAGTAAAGCACCAACAATTTGTTGGTGCTAATGTTTCACTTATTTAGGGACATTTTCAAAAATGCTTGACAGACCACATTTAGAAACATTAATTTATCTGAATTTTTTAATAAGATTATTATTTGAATATGATATGAAAGCAGTAAGGGTATAATCATACACAATGAAGCAAAATTCCATAAGTGGTATTAATAAATATATATTTATATTAGGAAGATTTAATATTACTAATTTATATATAGATATAATTATTGCTGAACTTATATTAAAATACAGTAATTTAAGTGTAATTTCTAAAATTGTACTTCTGAGTTTTTCTATATAATATTTTACAAAGCCATAGGATCCAAAAATTAATATATATGCTATGCTTATAAGCTTTGAAGGTATAATAAATAAACTAAGAACTGATATAGTAGTATATACCACAACAGTATTTTTTATACCAGTCATTATAATGGAAAGAGGAATGAGACAAGAAGCTATACCTAATAGAAATAATCTATTTGTAGGGAAAATAGAAGAAAGATATAGTAATATCAAACTAAGGGCTGCGAAAATACCACCCTTAGCAATATTGTTAGATTTCATAAAAATCATCTCCTAAATAAATAAGCTTAACAACAGGAAAATAGATCTCCGCCTAAACATTCACAAAGACTGTCTGCACACCACAAGTTAATGCATAAATTGCCCATATCTGGGTTCTTATTACGCTTGCCATAATAGTTGTCTCTATAAGTAGAGTTTCTTTTATTTAGTGAATTAAAACTACGCCTATATTCAATATTATTAGGTTCTTGATTACAAGCTATGTTAATAAAATTATAAGCACTATCATGCCAACCCTTTTTTAGGTGAACCATTCCCATTAAATAATTCCATTCAGCATTCTTTGTATTCATAGTACTTAATTTTTGTTCAGCTGAAGGTATATTCCCACTATTTAAATCCATTCTTATAGATTGGTATATGTTGTTATTCGTATAATCACCATTTGAAGAAGAATTATAATTGTTGGTGGAATTATAAGTATTTGAGGATTCGTAGCTATTTTGCGAACCAGAATTTTTCATAAGTGAGTCATAGGCTTCATTTAGCTCCTGCATTTTTTCTTCTGCTAAATCTTTAAGTGGATTATCACTGTATTGATCAGGGTGATATTTTTTTGCTTGTTCTCTATAGGCTTTTTTAATATCTTCTTTAGAGGTTCCTTCTCTTACACCGAGTACTTCATAGGGATTTGCCATTTTTATATTCCACTCCTTTTAAATAATTAATATCTGATTTGTTAACAAGCACCTTATCCATTTTTTCCATGAGTCCAAGTTCAAGTATATTATATAATATATCCTCATTTTTATGTGTTGGCAATTTATTTAAATAGGTTAAACATTGCTCCGCACAGGTAGTTAATATAAAATCAATTCTTGGTGCTATAGATTTAGAAAAATTTTCGAATTCTAATTTATCTGCATTTAATAATGAATTTATAGCATTAAAAGAATTACTTTTTATGTCCTTTTCTAAATCATCATAAGCATCTATAATGTATATCCATTTACCTAAATTATAACCAAGCCAATACAAATCATCTTTGAAGGGAGCATTCTTATAATAAAATGATATTATAGTGCCTGTTAAATCAGCGAAAACATGAGACAACTCATCTATGGATAGCTGTTCATCTATGGATAGCTGCTCATCTATTATACCTTGGGATTCTAATTCTAAGGTATTTAGTAATAAAAGCTTTTCCTTCATATAGTTCATTATATACTCATATTCTACTTTAGGGTTTGACAAATAGTTCTTTAGAAACAAAGAAAAAATTTTGCTTTTAATTGTTTTATTATCTTGAACATCATCCATTAATTTATAATAGGCTAAAGTAATGTTACAAAAGGCTGCATAGTCTAAAGATTCATTGTTATTAATCATAATCCTTTTTTTTAGTGGATGAATTGCACATTTAAACTGGTTAAAATTGCAATCGCACTCTGACAGTGAATCTAATAGTATAGCCAAAAAAGTCATATCAAAATTTAGTGTAAGTCTAGGTAAGTTACCAAAATTAGTTTTAATAGAATGGCATAGACCACAATAATAAGCTTTGAATTTTTCATAGTCTTTAATTTTCATTTCCATTTTACACGGAGTTACATATCCAAACATTATAGCTTATTCTCCGATTTTTTTGATTCTATTATTTCATAAATAGATCTAGCGGTAGTGTCTGAAAGGCTGTACCCGAGTAACGCTACAACTTCTTTGATCTCATTTTCGTCACTACCTTCAATTTCTATATAAGGAAAAGGACAGAACTTCTTCTCGTTTATGTCTATTTCTATAAGGGTATTTTTATACTTATAGCTTTCTCTATATTTTTTAATAGATTGTACAAGATTAAGACCTAAGGACTCGAATATACCTTTAGCGGCAAATTCATCTTTAATTTCTGATTCATGCTCTTCCATAATTTTGTACTTTTCCTGGCTTATAAGTTTTTTTGTGGTAATATAGTGTATTGTAGAATTTGTTAACTCGTCTTTTACTGTACGTATTCTTGCATAGCCTTTGTTTGTGAGTAGTCTTCTATCTGAGAAATCATAAATATTATTGATTTGATTTTCCTCTTTTACTTTTGGGGCATTTATGTTTAATAGTTTTCTACGAATTTCTTCTACGTTAATATCTATAATTCTAATTTCCATTTCTTTCAATGTTATCCTCCTTATGGTCCTATGTTTCTATCTGTAATTATTAATTTTTAAGTATATCATTAATTGTGATTATATCATAATTTAAATAAAGTAACATTAAAATTGTTTATATATTACTTTGTTTTAAAAACATTTACCATGTTTGTGCGGAAAGCCCACTCCTTCAGGTGTGGGATGGATAGCATAAGAAACTAGTTTTGTTTTTTTTGGTACAAAAGCATTGCCAACATACACATTTTGCGATATACTTTAATTATGGAAAATAAATATAGAACAACTAAAACTACAGTAAGTTTAATTAATTATCATTTTATATTTTGCCCAAGATATAGAAGAAAAATATTCTTAATACCTAATGTAGAAGAAAGATTTAAGCATATGGTCAAATGTGTATGTGAGGAGATAGATATTGAAATTATCGCAATAGAATGTGATAAAGACCATACTCATATATTTTTGAATTGTATTCCAACATTAAGTCCATCTGATATTATGCAAAAAATAAAGGGTGCAACAAGTAGAGTTTTGAGAGACGAATTTATTGAATTAAAGAAGATGCCTAGCTTATGGACTAGAAGTTATTTTATATCAACTGCGGGAAATGTAAGTAGTGAAACGGTAAAAAAATATGTGGAAAATCAAAAAAGAAGATATTAAAAAGCGAGGTGAATACTGTGCCAAATTATATTTTAACATTAAAACTAGATACGGAAAGATATCAAGAAAATATTTTAGATAAAAGATTAGAAATAAGTAGGGATATATATAATAGTTGTTTAGGAGAATTATATAAAAGATATAATAGCATGAGACAATCCAAAGAATATAGGCAAGTTGTTAAAATGACTATACGTAAAGATCGCAATAGACAATTCAATGAATTAAATAAAAAATATGGTTTGACAGAGTATTCACTTCATGATTTTGTAAAACCTATTCAAAAACATTTTAAAGGTAATATAGATAGCTTCACCGCTCAAAAAATAGCTTCAAGGTGCTTTAGTGCATTTCAAGGATTAATGTTCCATACAGCAAATAGGGTTTGTTTTAAGAAATATGGAGAAATGAACAGTGTAGAAGGAAAATCCAACAAAACAGGTATTAGATTTAAAGACGGCAAGCTATTTTGGAATGGATTAGAAACAGATGTGATTATAAATAAAAATGATGAATATGCAGAAATTTCGCTATTAAAAAAAGTTAAATATTGTAGAATAGTTAGAAAATTTATTCGTGGAAAATATAAATATTATATTCAATTAGTTTTAGATGGTATTCCTCCTGTTAAATATAATAAAGAAACTGGGGAAGTTAAAAATAGTATAGGTAAGGGCAATGTTGGAATAGATATTGGAACTCAAACTATAGGAATTGCTTCAAAATATGATGTTAAATTATTAGAATTAGCACCCGAAATTGATAATATTGAAATAATTAAAAGAAGATTATTAAGAAAATTAGATAGACAAAGAAGAATTAACAATCCTAATAATTTCAATGAAAATGGTACAATAAAACATGGTATAAAATTAATATGGGTTAAATCCAACAAGTATATTAAAACGCAAAATGAATTAAGAGATATTCAAAGG
>NZ_JAENWL010000084.1 GCF_016650095.1 Clostridium sp.
GTGCTTTTCAGCATAGAAATTATCGTAATCCTCATCCTTAAGCTCGCTTTTATTTTTTCTCCATATAGGAACCATGCTATTTACAGTCTTTTCCTCTACGAAGTCCTCATATTCTGTTTCACTACCTTCTTTAAGTCTTGATTCACTTATGCTCATTTTAATTGGATATCTAATAAAATCTGAATATTTCTTTATAATTGATTTTATTCCGGATTCATCAATGTATTTATCATAGTTTTCTTCTTCTGTATTTTCTTTTATTTTAAGTATAATCTCTGTACCAACAGAGCTCTTTGCACAAGGCTCTATTGTATACCCCTCAGCACCGGTAGATTCCCACTTGTATGCTTCATCACTACCAAAAACTTTACTTATAACAGTAATAGAATCTGCTACCATAAATGCGGAATAGAATCCTACTCCAAACTGTCCAATTATGTCATACCCATCTTTTATTTCATTTTCTTTTTTAAATGCCAAAGATCCACTTTGGGCTATAACTCCAAGATTATCACTAAGCTCCACTTCTGACATTCCAATACCCGTATCAGAGATTTTTAATATCCTGTTTTCCTTATCATTTTCTATTTTAATAAAATAGTTTTCTTTTTCAAAAGTTAGTGTTTCGTCTGCTAATGTCTTATAATAAATTTTATCAATAGCATCACTTGCATTAGAGACAAGTTCTCTTAAAAAAATATCTCTATGTGTATATATTGAATTTACCATCATATCCAATATTCTCTTCGACTCTGTTTTAAACTGTTTCTTTTCCAATTTAAATTTCCCCTCTCGTACCAATTGTCTTAGTTCTTTGTTTTGTTAGCACTCTATGTGATTGAGTGCTAATTATACTTATAAATTACACCTAATTTTAAGATTTGTCAATATACTATTTAACATTCACATCTCTTTTGCATCATTTTAATAAAAGCTTAAAATTGTTTTTACAATCCTAAGCTTTAAAATCAATAATTTAATATCTTATTATTTATACATTAACTTTAGTCTAGCTTATCTATATTTCATTTTGCTGCGATAAGTAAGTCTTTCTGTAATATATGATTAATCAGCCATTCATTTAAAAAAGTTAGTATTCCCATTATAGATTCATCTTGATTATCATCTATCTTATTCAAATTCACTTCATATATTTTTTTAATAAAACCTGCATGATCCATTTTTTGAGTAAATAATCTTTTATAATTTATACTCTCCATATATTCTTCTTCATGTTTAAAATGATACACAGTATACCCTTGTAATTCCTCAATTACTCCAACTATTTTATCATATTTATCCATATCAAATTTATCTATTAACAATTGATAAGCTCTTTCCCCTATTTCAAAAAGCTTTTCATGCTCTGCATCAATTTGTGGAATACCTGTTTTATATTTTTCCTTCATCTCAAACAACTATTAGTTTCCCCCCTTGAATTAATTTTAATCTAATCTTACTTTGTTTTACTACATTATACAACAATAATTTTAATGATAAATATTTGTGTATCCATCATCCGCTACAAACTTACTCAATATCAACTATTGCGCTTCTATAATTCCCAAGTATCTTAAAATAACGACTATTCTTTTTAACTAACTCAATTGCTGATACAACATTCTCTTCATATATATTCCCCTGGAAATCTATGTAAAAAAAGTATTCCCATGGCTTATCTTTTATTGGTCTGGATTCAATCTTTAAAAGGTTAATATCATTCTCTGCAAAATACTTTAACACATGATATAGTGAACCTGCCTTATGAGTAGTAGATAAAACCAAACTTATTTTATTGCTATCACCATTTGTCTCTATCTCTTTACCTATGACAACGAACCTAGTCATGTTTGTTGCATTTGAATTTACATTCTTCTGCAGGATTTCAAGATCGTAAATTTCTGCTGCCTTAGTGCTACCTATTGCTGCCATTGTTTTGTCCTTTCTATTTTTAACTAATTCTGCACTTTTTGCAGTGCTCTTATAAGGAGTAAGCTTCCAATGCTTATAGCCTTTTAAAAATTCCATACTTTGCTCTATTCCTTGTGCATGAGAATATACTTCTCTTATATCATCTAAAGTTGAACCTTTAATTCCCATTAGATTTTGACTTATTTTAAGGTACTTTTCTCCTATTATATGAAAATTATTTTTATTAAGAAGGTCATAGACCTCTGAAATCGCTCCAGTGGAAGAATTTTCTATAGGAATAACCCCATAATTTATTTTCCCATATTTCAACTCCAAAAATATATCTTCAAACTCGCTTATTGCCTTTGTGTCCACCTGTTCACCAAAATACTCATTTAAAGCTTGTTCGCTAAAAGATCCTGTAACACCATAAAAGCCAACAATTTGCTTTTTACCCTTAGACAAAACTCTCTCACTGTTTAAAGATTTACTTTGAAACCCTCTACTTAATTTCATAACATATTTGAGGAATTCTTCTACCTCTGAAAATAAATCACTATTTCTAACTTTGTCTAAATTCTTCTTTATAACTGCTTCTTCGCGAGCTCCATTTAAAATTGGAATATTATTTTTCTTTTTATATTCAGCTATCTTTAGCACTACTTCCATACGAGTTTCAAATAGTGAAACAAGGCTAGAGTCAATTTTATCAATTTGATTTCTCAAATCATCAATATCAAAATCATCCAAATTACTCATTAAAACACATCCTTAAATTAGAATTAGATAAAATCTAAAATACTCATTGCAGCGCAAGCTTCAATTACTGGTAATGCTCTTAAAACTATGCAAGGGTCATGCCTGCCTATAACAGATATCTCTGAATTTTCAAAGCTTACCATATCAATGGTATTTTGAAGCTTAGCGATGGAAGGTGTAGGTTTCATGGCAGCTCTAAAAACTATTGGCATTCCATTAGAAATACCACCATTAATTCCACCATTATTGTTAGTTTTCATTTTAACACTTCCACTTTCCATGTAAGGTATATCATTTGCAGCGCTTCCTCGAACTTTTGTTATATCAAATCCCATTCCAAATTCTACACCCTTTACTGCTGGCACTGAAAATAGTAATTGAGCTAAATTACTTTCTATAGAATCAAAAAATGGTTCACCAAGTCCACAAGGCAGGTTCAATATGCCTACTTCAATTATACCTCCAACAGAATCTGTTTCTTCCTTAGCCTTTAAAATAATACTTCTCATTTCTTTCCCTTTTGAATCATCAAGCACAGGAAAATCTTTATGTAGAACATCTGCTAACGTCTGTATCTCTAAATTAACGCCATCAAAATAGCTGTCAAAGACATTCCCAATACTTAAAATATGACTTCCTATTACAATTCCCTTATCAAAAAGTATCTGTTTTGCAATAGCCCCAGCAAAAACTAGTGGCGCTGTAATTCTTCCGGAGAAATGACCTCCACCTCTGTAGTCGTTAAATCCTTCAGATTTAACCTTTCCTGTTAAATCTGCATGACCAGGCCGCGCTAAATCCTTTAATTTATCATAATCCATTGAATTTTGATTTTCGTTGAAAATTACTCCACAAAGTGGGGTGCCGGTGGTATATCCATTAAAATATCCACTTATAATTTCTACTTTGTCTCCTTCTTTTCTTTTTGTTGAAAATTCATTACGTCCAGGGGCGCGTCTTTGCATTTCGCCATTAATAAAGTCCATATCTAGCTTTATTCCCGGTGGCAATCCATCAATAGTTATTCCTATCCCTCTTCCATGAGATTCTCCAAATATAGAATATTTCACTTTTTTACCCCATTGTCCGCTCATTAACTTTTCCTCCTAAGCTCTTAAAGTCTTCATAAAACTCTGGATAGGACTTTTTAACTGCCCCACTATCCTCGATTGTTAGCTCGAGCGTACATCTAATTGAAGCAATTGCCATAGCCATAGCTATTCTATGATCATTCCAGCTATTTACAATTCCACCTTTAAGCCATGGTTTGCCATGGATTATCAGTGAATCTTCCCTTTCAATAACATCTGCTCCAATTTTATTTAGCTCTGTTGCTATAGCTTTTAATCTATCAGATTCTTTAATCCTAACTCTAGCAGCATTAATAATTTTAGTAGTACCAAAACTTAAAGCACCAAGCACCGCAACTATTGGTACAAGGTCAGGACACTGTGATGCATCAATAACAGTACCCTTTAAAGCTGATTTTGAAGCCTTTAAAATACCATTTTCGCTGGTAATCTTTCCGCCCATATTTTTAATTATGTCCACTATTACTCTGTCCCCTTGAAGTGATTCCATATTTAGGTCAAGACATTCAACCTCTCCACCTAAAACACCCGCAGCAAGGTAAAAGGCCGCTTGTGAAAAGTCACCTTCAACTCTGTAATCTCTTTTTACATAGTGTTGATTTCCTTTTATTTTGAATTCTCTATAATTATTATTTTCTATATTTATTCCAAATTTAGAAAGTATATCTAATGTTAAATCTATGTACCCAATAGATTCCATTTGAGTAGTAATTTTAATTGTGGAATCTCCATTTAATAGAGGCAGAGCATAAAGGAGACCAGTAATAAACTGAGAACTTATATCTCCTCTAAGTTCAAAAATTCCAGATCTAAGGCTCCCGTCTATTTTTAAAGGAAGGTAGCCATTGTCCGTAGTGTACTTTATATTCTGCTTATTAAAAATTTCATAATAAGGTTCAAGAGGTCTTTGCACTAGTTTACCCTTACCTTTAAAAATTATCTCAATCCCCATAAGCATAGCTATAGGGATTAAGAAACGTAAAGTTGATCCACTTTCATTGCATTGTAGCTCATTGCATGAGGTTTCGTTATTAGACCTCTCCTCACATGCAAGTTGAGGCTTACCTTTTCCACTTATTAGAAGGTTTTTAGGAAATTTTATTATCGTAGTTCCAATTTTCTCCATTATTCCACATGTAGCTATTATATCTTGTGACATACTAATATTATCAATAGTACATTCCCCATTGCTTAGCCCTGCGGCTATTACTGCTCTATGAGATAATGATTTTGAAGGCGGAATTTTCACTTTCCCATTTAAAGAAAAAGGCTGAATTATAACTGACTTCATAGCTAAACACCTCAATTCAATATATTAATTACTTAATGACCTTTTGCAAATAACCGACGATTTTTGCTTTATCAATTTTTTCAATAAAGCTATTACCAATGGATTCTATTAATATGAAATTCATATAAGAGCCAATGTTTTTCTTATCATGACTAATACTTTCAATTAAATCTTCACTTTTTATTTCAGGCAAGTCCCAAGGTAAATTGTACTTAATTAAAATGTCTTTTATAGCACTTGCTGTTCCAGTTTTAGTAATTCCTAGTTCTTCTCCTAGTTTTGTTATTGTATACATTCCCATTGCAACAGCTTCTCCATGGGAGTACTTAGTAAAATTGAAGAACTGCTCAATTGAGTGACCTAGAGTATGACCAAAATTTAATAACATTCTATCCCCAGTATCCTTCTCATCAGCTTCAACAATAGTAGCCTTAATACTACAGCAAATGTAGATAATTTTATCTATCTCCTTTAAAAGAGATTCTTTGCTTTCATAATTCATTAATTTATAAAATAGCTCTCTATCTTTAATTGCTCCGCATTTTATAACTTCACCCATACCATCATTTAAAAACTTGTCATTAAGTGTGCCAAGAAGCAATGGATCAATAAAAACTGCCTTTGGCATATAAAAGCTTCCTATAAGGTTCTTTCCACGAGGTAGGTCTATTGCTACCTTTCCACCTACGCTACTGTCCACCTGGGCAAGTAGTGTAGTTGGAATTTGTATCAAGGGAATCCCTCTTAAAAAAGTGGATGCTGCAAAACCAGTCATATCGCCTACAACTCCACCACCTAGGGCAATTATAATATCCCCTCTGTTTATTTTAAAATCTAATAGTTTGTTGTATACCTCTAAAAGAGTTTCAAAGCACTTGCTTTCTTCACCAGATTTAACAACAATTTTAAAAGTTTCAAAACCTTCTTCTTTTAATGAATTAATGACTTTTTGTCCATAAAATTCATTAACATTAGAATCTGTCACTATAGCTATTTTTCTTCCTTTATATATTTTCTTAATTTCTACGCCAATTTCATCTAGTAATCCATTCTTAATATGTATTGGATAGCTTCCACTGGAGGCTTTAACTTCTATACTATACACTTACTCTATCTCCTTTCTCTTATTCGTTGCATTCTCAAATCTTTTCTTTAGAAAGTCTGCATCACCATTTAATATTGCATCTTTTATTCCCTTAATATTGTTTTCAAAGTCTTCTATCTTACTAATTATATTTCCTTTGTTATACAGGAGTAATTCGGGCCATAATTCACCATTAATAGTTGCAACTCTTGTTGTGTCTTTAAAACTCCCTCCAATAAACTGAGATATCCCCATAATTGAACTATTACAATCTATTAACGAAACAGCTATAACATGGGGTAACTGGCTTGTATAAGCAATTATATCATCATGCTCTTTCGGTGTAAGATTAGATACTTTCTTGCAACCCATACCTCCAGCTATTGCCCTTATTAAATTTATATTTTCCTGTTTATTCCCATCCACTGGGGTTAATACATAATTAGCATTTTTAAACATATCCTTAGTGGCAGCCTTGAGTCCAGACTCTTCTTTTCCTGCCATAGGATGTCCACCGATGAAATCTAAATCCTCTCGAAGTACAGGCATAATTTCTTTTATTAAATCACTCTTAATTCCAGCAGTGTCTGTAATGACTGCTCCCCTTTTAAATAAATTCATATTACTTTTCATAAAATCTATAGTCTTTTGCGGATAAATCGCTAGAATAACAATGTCCGAATTACTGAGAGGTATTTCTGGACTTATATATCCTTTATCAATAATATTCATCTTTTCCGCGGTATCCAATGTCTCTTTGTCTATGTCAATAGCCCAAAGATTTTTAGGATTTAACTCTTTTAGTGCCATAGCAAAGGATCCACCAATAAGTCCTAAGCCTACAATTGTAATATTAAAATCGGTGCAATCCAAATTTACCACCCCTTAAATTATTCTATCTTGCGTTTCTGCAATTATTCTTATTGAATCTATAAGAGTCTTGAATTTCTCTGGTTTTAATGATTGTGGTCCATCACTAAATGCATTAGCAGGATCGCAGTGCACCTCAATTTCAAGACCATCTGCGCCAACTGCTATAGCAGCCTTTGCAAGAGGCTCTACTAACCACCATTTACCAGCAGCATGGCTTGGATCCACTATAACCGGCAAATGAGTAAGTTTCTTAAGCACTGGAATTGCACTTAGATCTAAAGTATTTCTTGTGAATGTTTCAAAAGTCCTAATTCCCCTTTCACATAAAACTACATTTTGATTGCCCTCAGACATTATATACTCAGCAGACATAAGAAATTCTTCAATTGTTGCACTCATGCCTCTTTTTAAAAGTATTGTCTTATTACATCTTCCTACTTCCTTTAAAAGGTCGAAGTTTTGCATGTTTCTAGCACCAATTTGCAATACATCAGCATATTGTGTTATTTTCTCAACGAGCTCTACACTCATAACCTCAGTTACAATTGGAAGTCCTGTTAATTTTTTGGCTTCTAATAATATTCTTAGTCCTTCTTCCTCCATTCCCTGAAAGCTATATGGAGAAGTTCTTGGTTTGTAAGCTCCACCTCTTAGGAAATTAGCTCCTGCAAGCTTTACTTCTTTTGCAATAGTTATCAATTGCTCTTCACTTTCCACAGCACATGGGCCAGCTATTATTGCTAGTTCTTTTCCACCGATTGTTTTGTCCGCTACCTTTACTATTGAGTCGTCTGGATGGAAAAGTCTATTAGCTCTTTTATAAGGTGATTGAACTCTCATAACCTTATCAACACTTTCCTCTGCTTCAATTTGGCTTATGTTTATTGCACTTGTGTCTCCAACAAGTCCTAGAATGCAACAGTTTTCTCCTTGTGTAATATGAACGGCACACCCCCACTTCTCTATTTTTTTTACAATTCCTTTAACTTGATCTTGTTTTGCATCACAATTCATTACAATTACCATTTAAAATTCCTCCTAAAGTATTATTTGTTTACCTTTCTTTAATAAATAATTAATTTATAATTTCTTATAAAAATGTATAAAAAAAGGAAGACCCATTTAATGAGTCTTCCCTTTGAATAGCTTAGTTTACCTTTTATAAAGCAGCATAAACTGGCACCATAATTTTATTCTTTAACTCATTATTTAAAGAAATCTTATATATTTTTTTGTATGAAAAGTAACCTGTGCTAAACTAAAAATAGCCCAAGCTAAAATAATAATATACTTTCCTGTTGATTCCATTAATAATGATATTTTTCATAATAACGCCTCACAATAGTTTGAATTATTACCTACTACTTCTTTAATGTTTAAATATTATAACAAGTTGGGGTATTTGTCAAGGATTTGCTTTTCAAAAATTTACAATTACAAATACCATTCATCTGCCTTTTATCTTAGTGTATACTTTCAATATCTTCTCTCTTTTGTTTTTTATTGCATATCTTTTTCCGTCTTGTTTCAAGTTCAGCCACAACATCCTCTACTTTTATACCCTTAAGCACCATAAGTACTAATGTGTGATAAAATAAATCTGATATTTCCGACACCATTTCACTCGGGTCATTATTCTTACTGCTAATTATTACTTCTGCACTTTCTTCTCCTATTTTTTTTAAAATTTTGTCCAATCCTTCTTGAAAAAGATAACTTGTGTAAGATCCTTCTATAGAATTTACTTTTCTCTCTTCAATTATTTTATAAAGTTCCTGTACTACATTATTTTCACTCATTTTATTAATCCCCTTTTCTATTTATATTATGACCTTTATTACTATTACTTTTATTTTAACTATGCTTATTTCTCACAAATTTGCCTATAAAAACAACTTTTGCTTCCCGTATGGCAAGCTACGCCAATTTGCTCTACCTTTATTAGAATTGTATCCCCATCGCAATCAATATTTATGCTTTTTACATATTGAAAATGTCCTGAGGTTTCTCCCTTATTCCAGAACTTATTTCTAGATCTGCTCCAAAACCAAGTAGTCCCTGTTTCTATAGTTTTTTTTAGAGATTCTTCATTCATGTATGCCAGCATCAAAACCTCTCCACTACATTGCTCCTGTACTATTGCAGGCAATAACCCATTGTTAAATTGAATCTCCTTTATGTCATCCACAAAAACCACCACATTTCTTTATTTTTGATTAAATCCTAATTTCAACACCTTTATTTTTAAGATACTCTTTTACTTGCCGTATGGATAGTTCTTTGTAATGAAAGAGTGAAGCTGCAAGTGCCGCATCTGCGCCACTTTTTGCAAAAACATCATAAAAGTCCTCTATTTTTCCACATCCACCAGATGCAATTACAGGAATATTTACAATACCCGTAATTGCATTTATAAACTCTATATCATAACCTTTTTTTGTTCCATCAGCATCCATACTTGTTAATAGTATTTCACCTGCCCCTAGCTCTTCTACTTTTTTTGCCCACTTCACTGCATCTAGTCCTGTATCTATTCTTCCACCATTTATAACTACATGCCACCCTGTGTTGTCATCGTTTCTTTTCCCATCTATAGCAACTACGACACATTGACTTCCAAATTTTACTGACGCATCTGTTATAAGCTCAGGATTTCGAATTGCAGCAGAGTTTATAGATATTTTATCTGCTCCAGCTCTAAGAATTTCTTTAAAATCCTCTATACTCTTAATTCCTCCACCTACAGTTAGTGGTATAAATACCTTTTCAGCGGTCCTTTTTATAACATCAACCATTGTTTTTCTTCCCTCATGAGTGGCAGTTATATCTAAAAATACAATTTCATCTGCACCCTGCTGGTTATAAAACTCTGCGATTTCTACAGGGTCACCTACATCTGTTAAATTTATAAAGTTTATTCCCTTCATTACCCGTCCCATAGTCACATCCAGACAGGGAATAATTCTCTTAGTAAGCATCTGCAGTCCCCCTCCCTTCTAATACTGCTTCTTCAAGGGATATATTTCCACTATAAAGTGCTTTTCCTATAATAGCCCCATACATATTCATCTTCTTAAGTCTTTTTATATCTTCAATGTTTTTCATACCACCTGATGCAATAATATTACAGGTAACCATATCGTTTATCTTCCCTGTTGCTTCAAAGTTAGGTCCTGTCAAAGTGCCATCGCGACTTATATCTGTAAAAATAATAGTTTTTATACCTATACTCTCCATTTCTTTAGCAAAATCTATATATTCTATTTTGCTACTTGTTTGCCAACCTTCTACTGCTACAAATCCATCCCTTGCATCGATACCAATGGCAATTTTTTCTCCGAATTTTTTTACTGCTTCTTTTACTAGTACCGGATTATTTAAAGCTGCAGTACCAAGTATTACTCTATTCAAACCCTTTTCAAGTAGCATTTCAATGGTATCCAAAGAGCGTATTCCCCCACCTAACTGCACTGGGATCTTTAAATCATTTATAACTTTATTTATACTATCTAAATTTTTAATATTTCCGCTCAGAGCTCCATCCAAGTCTACCATATGTAGATACTCTGCTCCTTTGCTAGCGAAATTCAGGGCTGTTGTCAGAGGATCCTGCGCAACAATCTCAGATGAATTAAATACCCCCTGATAAAGCCTAACGCACTTTCCATTTTTTAAATCTATAGCTGGGAATATCTTCATTATACCACCTCCGCAAAGTTTTTAAGTAATTTCATTCCAGCCTCTCCACTTTTCTCTGGATGGAACTGCAAACCAAATATATTACCCTTGCTTACAATTGCAGGTATCTTTTTATCATACATACAATACGCATTTACTGTGCCCGTCTCACAACCCTCTGCATAATATGAATGAACGAAATATACATAACTATTTTCAGCTACGCCTGCTAGCAGTGGAGATTTAGTCTCAAAAGATAAACTGTTCCATCCCATATGAGGAATTTTTATAGCACCTTCTAATTTCCTGATGCTTCCTTTTAATAAACCCAATCCCTGGCATTTTTCAATTTCATAACTTTCCTCAAAGAAAAGCTGCATGCCAAGACATATTCCAAGTATTGGTTTTCCTTCATTTGCTAAGGATTTAATTACCTTATCAAGTCCCTTTTCCTTCATATTTTTCATGCCATTTGGAAATGCACCTACCCCTGGGACAATAATGCTTCTACACTTTGATATTTCCTCACAATCTGAAGATATTATGGACATAATA
>NZ_JAENWL010000411.1 GCF_016650095.1 Clostridium sp.
AATTCATTAGGTTGGAAGGCTAAAGTAAGTTTACTAGAATCATATAATAGAATGATAAGCTGGATGAAAACGTTCTAGATATAAAATATTCTAATCATAATTAAAAAGTTGTTTTAAATAGTTAATAATTTTAGGTATAAAATATATATCAGAAAGATATATAAGGCCTCTATCTGATGCTTTTTTAGCAAAAATAGAATAGAATATTAGTACTTAAAAACTAAATAGGGTTATGTATCTAAAGTTAAGAAAGCCTTGAACAGTATAAAACTAAGAGAAACAAAACTTTTGACGAACAGTAAAACATAAGCACTTTAACCAATATTCAAATTTAGTTTATTAAGAAATTATTGTGAATCAGGGTGTTAATTTAACCTACAAATAGGTTAGATTACCCATTATTATAGAAACAAAAATCTATACAATTATAAGGCATAACCTATTATTATATAGAATGCCCTTTGGGTTCTTTGAGGGAGAGTAAGCAATGAATATAGCATTAATATTTGCAGGTGGTGTAGGATCTAGAATGAACACAAAGGCCAAACCAAAACAATTTTTGGAAATGAATAAAAAACCTATTATAATTCATACTTTAGAGCATTTTGAAAACAATCCTGAAATTGAAGGAATTGTTGTTGTTTGTATTGAAAATTGGATTAATTATCTAAAAGACTTGCTATATAAATTTCGAATTGAAAAAGTGGTAAAAATTGTCCCAGGAGGAGTTACTGGTCAATTATCTATTTATAATGGACTAGCTGCAATTAATGAATTGGTAAATACAGAAGATGATAATATTGTATTGATTCATGATGGAGTGCGCCCTTTAATTGGTTCTCAATTGATTTCTGAAAATATCGCATGTGTTAAAAAGCATGGCTCTGCTATTACTACAGCTATTGTTAAAGAAACATTTATACTTGTAGATGATAATGGAATGGTGGAGACTGTAGCTAATAGAGATCAATCTAGAGTCGCAAAAGCTCCTCAATCATTTTATTTAAAAGATATTTTAGAAGCTCATGAAAAAGCTCAAAAAGAAAATATTACAGATTTCATCGATTCTTGTACTATGATGAGATATTATGGAAAAGCTTTATATACCTTAAATGGCCCAGTCGAAAATATAAAAATAACTACACCTGATGATTTTTATACGATGAGAGTTTTATTAGAAACTCAAGAAAATGCCCAGATCTATTTGGATACAGAAGTTAATAATTAAATACTTTTACAACTCAAGCACTTTTATTTGTGAGGTTTTGAAGATTTTATGAGAGGATGAATTACATAGTTTTTTCTACTTGCATCAAAGAGCTTGAAAAATTAATCATCACCAAGATACCCATAGTCTTACCTTCTGATGGTCTTGATTTTTTATTCTAAACTTTGGATAAAAAATCTTATCCCCAGTTTTATGTTATCCTTAGCTTTTTTAAAAAGCTTTGATTAGAGGAGCTATTTAGCAGATTCCATAAAAAAACTAAGGATAATATTTTTAACAAAAACATAAAAAGTGGATAACTCATTACACCTTTCTATTTTTTGTTCAATTGAATTTACTGCTTTTGATGAAGTGTTAGCCTAGAACATTGGGAAAATAGGCCTTTACGCAGAAATATGATGATAAAAACTGGATAAAGGAATTAGTTCTATTCCACCGGAAATTTCAAGGAGTATAAAGAAACCTTAGACAGGGAATGAAGAAAAACCAGCAAAAACATATTGAATTAGATAAATTGTTATCCTTATCTTTTTTATGAAACTCTTAGATTCAAAGCTTTATTTGATGTTTTTGAAAAAGCTATGAATAAAAATGATAATACTAGAAATAATGATATTGTTTAAAAAAACTTAAATATCTAAATACTATTTATTCTTCAATGAAAAGTAGATATGGATGTTCAAGTAAAATAGTTTCTCATTTCTATGATAAAGATACTTATATACCTTTATGGGGAATAATTGAAGAATTAGCTCTTGGAGAATTATCAACCTTAATTATCAACTTAATACCTCAAATAAACCAAGATATTTCGGAAGAATTAGGTCTTCCTTCTAACTATAATATTGATGGTAAACTACTCTCAAAAATAATTTTAATTGTACAAGAATTTAGAAATGCAACAGCTTATAATAAGGTTGTTTTTGATTGTAGATATAAAGAATTCCAATAAAGAAACACTATAGGGGAATTACTTTCTAATCTTACTTGTATAGAAAAGATAAGTTTCGATTCTGTAATTGATGATATAGTTTTAGTTATATTTCTTATGAAGAATCTTAAATTTTATAAAAATACTCTTATAAAACTAGTAAACTAATTAATTCTTGAAATAGAAAATTTGTATAACAAATTAGGTAGTGATTTATACGGAAAAGTTCTTCCTTTTGATTCTAGAGATAAACTTATTAAGCTTAAAAAATTTATAGAAAAAAAATTAATAATTAAAATTAATCTTTTTAATATTGATATTTATAATTGATTTAGGTATTATAAATTCATAATTGCCATGTACGTTTACGGACTGCATGTAGAAGGGTTCCGATAAGTCGGGCCCTTATTTTTTTCTATGGTTGCAAACTTATGGGTCTTGATACTTTTCTGTATGTTTTAACTTTGAATTCCCTGTGATTTCCTTGATGATGCTATTATTTTAAAAAAGAAATATTCATTGTTTTGATATGCCCTCTGTAGGTAGGCCCTCTTCTTTGCATTGACCCCTTGTAGGTTTACATATGGAGAAATTACTATACATGTATTATAGTCAAGATAAATTTGGGCTCAATCACTTTTATTGTGTGATTTATAATTAGCATACTATAAAATTATTTATTTATAAAATTGACAAAAAAGGGTATCACCTATATTTTTGTAGTTATTAATTATAACAAAAAAAGGATACCCTTCATGAGCTATATCACATTGCC
>NZ_JAENWL010000305.1 GCF_016650095.1 Clostridium sp.
TGTAAAGCCTTTTGCAATGTGTTTCCGAGGATTTTAAGTTATAAGTAGATTATATATTAAATAGGCTCTAAATATAAAAAACTTGTAATAATTCTTATCCAATTACTTATTAACTTTATTTTAAATTACCGCCAATTAAATTTTAAAAATGTTGAGAGATCCAAAATAACTACCGTCTTCAAAATCGGACCCCTTGTCAGAAAAATAACTCTGACCACTTCCATTTTTTCAGTTGGTTTTCATAAAAGATAAACACTATATTTCACAAATAAAATACAGTTGTTCAAACCGTGAATTGAGAAAATAAGAAAGGGAGTGCAGCCATATTCAGATAGAAAAATCTAAAACTAAAATACGACTGTGCATGCAATACAAAAAGTCCTTCGCCCTAAAGACAACTAAATTTTTCAACGCATTAAAATATAAACTAATTCGGTCGTTTAGCGACAATAATAGTTGAATTTAATATCATTTTAAGCCCTTTAAAGTATAAAATCATGATACGTATAAGTATACGACGATGGCTCTATAACTAGCTTTCAAGCAATTAATTTTTTAAGTTAAATTTAGGACATCTATTTTTAGCTAAATTGGTTAAAACTTAGTGGTATCAATACTTCATGGTTTTAAGGGCTTTGCCCTTGTTCCCTCGGAGAGCACGAATTTTACGGAGTAAAGTATAATATGCTATACTTTACTCTAAAGTTTAGGTCGCTTCGCTCCTTTTAAAATTAAGCGACTAGTTAAATTTAACTAAGGAGGAGATTTTTAATTTGAGCTATTTAATTTGTCACGTTCAGAAATTCAAAGCAAATGATGTAAAAGGAACACAAATTCACAACCAAAGAGAAAGTGAAAATAGTAAAAATAAAGACATAAATAAAGACCTTACAATTCTAAATTATGACTTACATAATGAGAAACATATTAACTATAATCGTAAAGTTAAAAAAATAATTAAAGAGGGTTATAGTGTCAATAAGGGAATTAGAAAAGATGCTGTAGTAATGACCAGCACTTTAATAACTTCTGACAATGAATATTTCAAAAAGCTTCCCCTGGAAGATCAAGAGAAGTTCTTTAAACAGACTTATGAATTCTTAAAAGAAAAATATGGTGAAAAGAATATAGTAGCAGCTACCGTACATTTGGATGAAACCACACCACATATGCACCTTTGTAGTGTACCTCTAACAGAAGACGGAAGACTTTCTGCTAAGATTCTTTTTAATCGTAAATCGCTATTACAATTACAATCTGACTTACCCAAACATTTACAAAGTAAAGGATTTGATGTTCAAAGAGGTGAAGCCGGTAGCGAAAAAATTCATTTGAATACTCAAGACTTTAAACTTAAAACTAAACAAGAAGAGTTAAAAAAAGGTGAAATCGAAGTTGATAAGGCCTACAATGAGCTTAATGTTAAATCTAAGGCGTTAGAAAATTTAACGACTAATATATCGAATCTTGAACAAACAAGCGTTAAAAAGAGCCTTATAGGCTCTAAAATAACACTTCAAGAGGGAGATTATAATAAAATAATAGATTTAGCTAAAAAAGGGGTATTAAATGAAAATTCTTTGAATGAATTAAAAAGAGCTAATATAAGTTATCATAAAGGATTCACAGAGTACTTTGATAAATACTCTAAATTAAAAAAAGAAAATAGAAAGTTAACTGACAATGTGGCAGGTTTAATAAAAGAATATAAAATAATGACTAATATTTTAGAAAAAAACAATTTAATGCCTGAAGTTCAGCAAAAATTAAAAGATGAAAAAGAAACTGAGAAGATCTCAAGAAGAAATAAAAGAGAAGAATTAGAACTATAAAAGAGACAACAACAACTTGTTGTTGTTTTAAAGGTTTTAAACAGTACTTGTTTTAAAGGTTTTACGCCCTATTGAAAGTGTTGGTATGACTAACTTCTATCAAGTGAACTATGACCAAAAAGGGGTGAACTATGACCAAAAAGGGGTGAGAACGACCGGTATTATGACTTGACATTTAAAAAGTCATAATATATAATTTTACCTGGGGTGGTAATGTATGGTTAAAAATAAGCTAATTGTAAAATCTAATTACATAGTTGAGGCTTCGTATAAGCTAAGTGTTGGAGAGCAAAGGGTCATATATGTTTTAACATCTATGATTAACAAAGATGACGCTGATTTCAAGTTGTATAAATTTACTGCAAAAGAATTTGCAAATATAATAGGGACAAAAAGTAAGAATATATATAGCCAAGTATCTCAGTATGTTGAAGCTTTAAGAGATAGGGATTTAACTATAATAAAAGAAAAATCTATATTAAAGACTAAATGGTTAAGCTCAGCAGAATATTTTGTTGACGAAGGATATGTCGAATTAGAATTTTCACCAAAGCTTAAACCATATCTATTATTGCTTAAAGAGCGATTTACAAAGCTTTCACTAGAACAAATGGTAACTTTTAATAGTCAATATTCAGGGAGAATATATGAGATTTTAAAACAGTATCAAAATATAGGATTTAGGGTATTTAAAATTGAAGATTTAAAGTCTTTACTAGGAATAGAAATTGGAGAGTATAAGCTATATGGTGATTTTAAGAGAAAAATATTATTAAAAGCACAAAAAGAAATCAATTATGGTAGTGAATTATTGATAGATTTTGAGGAAATTAAAAAAGGTAGAAAGGTAGAAGGTATAAAATTCATCATAAAAACTAATGGTAAGGCTATAAGCGAAGTTTGTGCTACTGAAGAGATCAAGTGTACCGATGAAACAAAAACACACTCTACAGGGGATATAATGGCAGTTCAAGCTATATTTGAAGAAGTCATAAACGTTAAAGATGCCGAATCATTATTAAATTTTGCCAATGGCGATATAGATATTATTAAAGAAAAGCATGAAATCGCTAAAGTTACATCCGACATAAAAGGTTTAATGGGTTGGATGCTTGATGCAATAAAAGGGGATTATCAGCTACCTAAAGGCAAAAAAAGAGTAGGTAATTTTAATGATTATGAACAAAGATCTTATGATTTTGATAAGCTAGAAAGAAAGCTTTTAGGATGGGATATTAACGAAATGGATGATGTTGGAGAAGAATATCAACAAGGGAAATATTTAAAATTGAGATAAATAAAACTAAATACACTATAGAAAAATACTGTAACTTTGTTTATCAATGTCGGTTTCAGTTAAAATGAAGGGTGTTTACATATGTTAAAGCCACTAGAGTCAACGATATATATATTTTGATTTACACTCAAAATATAGGTGGACAAAATGACACCTATCAGCAAAAAAAATCGCAAGCGACCGTAAATAAATTTACTTTTTTAATTGCTTGTATCATTTTGTCCACATTACAAATGTGATTTCTAAAATTATTTTTTATATTTATCAGCATATTCTATTAATGCCATGCTTATTAAATCCATCGACTTAAATTCTTTGTAGGTATCCATAAAGGTTTTAAAATGTTCCCAGACCTCACCATATATTCGCACAGTGGTTACTTTTACTTCACCTTGTAATTTATCGTTAGCAATTTTCAACTCACTTACATCAACATTAATAATGTCCTTTTGATGGTTGTACCATTCCAACATTTCTTGTATATTATCATGCTTTTCTATGATGTTTAATATTTTATTTTCAGAGTCCTTAGAATTAAATATATTTATATTACTTTTATATTCATGTGTTGATACTGCTTTAATTGGAGTAGATTTAGGGGCTGAAACTACTGTTATATTACTTTTGTATTCATCATTTTTTATGTATTGTTTTAGTGGCTTACTAAATATATATCCCGCAGCTATAAATTTATTTCCTATAGTTTTTCTACTAATATTAATATTTAAACTAATTTCAGTTAAAGTTGATCCTTCTTTTAATTTAGTATTAACAAAACTTATTTGATTCAATATATCTAGCTTTTTATAATCTTCATTTCCCATTTTATCCACCTCATATAAATGTAATATACTTGTAATTATATCATGAATACATTTGTATTACACTTGTATTATACTGAAAAAAATTAATTATTATTACATATGGAAAGGTTAAATTTTAATTCATAATAGTATCTTACAGATAGAAATTTTCTATGCTCTTATCCTTTATATCCTCATTGATTCCAATATATCTTAAAGTAACACTAGGTGAGGAATGGTTAAATATTTGTTGAAGTAGTGCAACATCTTTATTTTGCTTGTAGTGCCAGTATCCAAAGGTCTTTCTTAGTGTGTGAGTGCCTACCTCTTGAAGCCCAATATGTTCCGCTGCACTATTCAGTATTCGATATGCTTGGACTCTACTAATGGGCTTATTTTCGCCTTTTCTACTCTGGAATAAGTATTCTTCATCAGACATTGACTTTATGTATTTATCTATTTCTATTTTTAATGATGAATTTATTAGGAATCTTTTTATCTTATTTGTCTTTTGCTCTATTATTTTAATATGTGTTTGATCTCTCAAATCCTTAACTTTAAGTTCTAACATGTCGCTGATCCTCAGGCCCGTATTAATACCTATGACAAACATTAAGTAGTTCTTATATCCTGTTTTCAATAACTCCATTTTCATTTCTTCAAGCTTTTCCCTATCTCTAA
>NZ_JAENWL010000175.1 GCF_016650095.1 Clostridium sp.
ACATTAATATTACATTAAAATTATTAATTTCAATAGTACAATAGTAATATATAACTTTGTTATAATTGCAAATAAATAGTATAATAGTTAGGCACCTTAAAATAAATAGACTAGTATGCAGCGCTACAGGCGATGATTTAGCTTATTATTGTTTGAATGTGCGATTAGATAAGTATTAAGGCGGTGTTTTTTTTGGAGTATATAAAAGAAATTAATATAAATGAGGCTATTATTCATGTGTTAGATAACAATGCAGATGAACCTATCTTAAATGAATATGCATTAGATTTAGATGAAGAAAAACATGATTTTTTATTGAAACATATTCAGAAGTGTTTAAAAGATGAAGAATTAAAATATGCAGTTTTTAATCCCGATTGCAATATAGTAAAAGATATAGCCCAGGAATACTTAAATGGTGAGAATAATTTGCTGGTTGTATCTAAAGAAATAGCAAGACAGATGTTTGTTTTAATGAGATCTATTGGCAATATTCCTTCCTGTGACCTTATAGTAGTAGCTTTTACTACTGAGTTTGGACCGATCCTGGGTATATTTAAAATGGATTATATTAAGAACTATGTGCATACCATCGAGTTTGTAGATAATAAGTTAGGCATTGATATAGTATCACAGGTAACAGGTCTACCTGGTAGTTCTCAAAGGATACAAAAATGTGCTTTTTTAAAGCCGATTAGAAATGAAAATAATTTTGACTTAATGGTTATTGATAAAAAAAGTAAGAATAAACAATCGAATAATAGTGAAAATCAGGAAACTGGTTCAAACTATTTTATTAATGATTATCTAGGTTGCACAATTATTGATAATGAAAGAGATGTTACTAAAAGTTTTGTGAAGGCAGCTGAAAAATTCACTCAAAATAACTTTTCAGAAAATGCAGAAAAAGCAGAGGCTGTTAGAAGTAGTATAAAAAGAAAACTTAAAGAAGAAGATAGTATCGATGTTAGAGAATTATCAGAGGAAATATTTTCTGAAAATCATGATACTAAGGAAAAATTCGTTGAGTTTATAACGGATCAAGGAATTTGTGAAAATATTAGTCTTGATAAAGAATGGATAGACAAAAAGCTGAAAAGAGTAAGACTCAAGATTGATAAAGACATAGATTTATATGTTGATACGGAAACATATCATGATAATAGCCGATTTGAAATACAAAGGAATGGGGATGGAACAATTAATATGGTTATAAAACATGTAAGTAACTATGTAGAAAAATAGAAAAAAGTATATATTACGCGTATTGCAATACGACTAATGCAATCACTTCACTAAGAACTACTAATTATATTTTTAATTAATCTGCTAAAAAGCATAAACTCGCTAAGCTCAAACATATGCTTTTCTTAACGCAGCTTAATTAAAAATATAATAAGAAGTTCTAAAGCTTGTTCTAATGCATTATACATAATACATACTTTTTTTTGTGATTAAAAACAATATAATTAAACAAAAGACCCGCAGTATATTAAATACTGTAGGTCTTTTAGTTTTAATCATTTAGATTTAAATTAGTTGGTATTGAATTATATTGATTTTAATTATTTTGAAGAATTAGCAGAACCTAAAACATCAGTGATTTTACCTTCAACTAATTTAGTTATGTTCTTTCTTGCTTCTCCTAGATATTTTCTTGGATCTATTTCGCCAGGCTTTTGAGTAAGTACTTTTCTTATTGAACCTGTCATAGCAAGTCTTAAATCAGTATCCATGTTTACTTTACAAACAGCTTTAGAAGCTGCTTTTCTAAGCATTTCTAGTGGAATACCTTTTGCGCCTTTCATTTCTCCACCGAATTCATTGATCATAGTAACAAAATTTTGATCTACAGCGGATGCTCCGTGAAGAACTATTGGGAAATTATTCAACCCAGCTTCTTCTAATTTTTTTGTAATTAAATCTAATCTATCAAAGTCAAGTTTAGGTTCACCTTTGAATTTATATGCGCCATGGCTTGTGCCTATAGCTATAGCTAAAGAATCAATACCAGTTCTTGTTACATAATCTACTGCTTGTTCTGGATCTGTGTATGTTGCATCTGCTGCTGAAACATTAACAGCATCTTCAACTCCAGCAAGTTTACCAAGCTCAGCTTCAACTACAACGCCTTTAGAATGAGCAAAGTCGACTACTTCTTTAGTTGTTCTTACATTTTCTTCATAATCAAGATGGGAACCATCGTACATTACTGAAGTAAATCCAGAAGCTATTGCAAGTTTACATTGTGCTAAATCTGAACCGTGATCTAAGTGAAGAGCAATATCAAGGCCTGTGTCTTCTACTGCTGCCTCTACCATTTTTCTTAGGTAAGTTGGTCTTGCGTATTTCATAGCGCCACCTGATACTTGAAGTATAACTGCTGATTTGTGTATTTCACAAGCGTCAATAACACCTTGAATTATCTCCATGTTATTGATATTGAAAGCTCCAATTGCGTATTTTCCTTCGAGAGCTTCTTTGAACATTTTAGTAGTAGTAACTAATGCCATAGTAATTCCACCTTTCAAATTTTGTAAGAGGGACATATATTGTCCCTCTGGGACTTTTTATAATATATTATAATTATAAGCTATATATGGACTATTTTCTACCCCTTTATTATAAACGATCCATAAACGCAAAAAATTAAAAAATATTACTTATGGATACTTTTTCATGAGACTTTATATGATCTATAAGAAATTTCATAACATGTACAGTGGCTAAGGCTTCGGATTTATCTTTAGTTTTTATATATTGAGTTAATTTTAAAACTTCATTATCTACATGATCTAAGTCCTCATGATGTATATAGATGGTTAAAAAATTAGAAGCCTTTTTCCACTGAGCTATATAATCTAGTGATAAATTATAAGCATCTCCATAGTTCTCCTTAATTATATTACTTTCTAGAGCACAATTCAAATTTTGCAGATGGCTGCAATTACGGTTTATAGCATTTGTAGATAAAAATATTCCAATAATCATTATAATGAATAAGCTGAAGGCTGCTAAAATATTTTTCATTTATTATTATCTTTCCCTTCCTTAAGTTGATAAAAGAACTTATTTTTAGAGTCAAGCATTCCTACGAAAACATCGCTTGCATTAGAAATTCTATGTTTTTTTAATATTTTGTTTAGCCAAAGTTCGTCTTTTTCTAAAAGGATTAAGTTTTTGTGGTTTATGTTGCCATCCATAATTAGAGGTACAGGTAGAGACTCTTGAGTTATGGATAGATTTAAATCATCCTTAGTCACACTCGATTGACCAGTTTTTGGTAATATGGATAGCTCACCACTAGTCTCTAAGATAGCATATTGGATATCGGATAAATTAAAATAGCCTTTTAACCTAAGCTCTTCTAATAAATCGTTAATATTGAACCTTTGATATCTGAGTTCTGCAATATCAATTTTCCCGTTTCTTATTAATATACTGGGATTACCTGTTAATATTCTTCTAGCCTTTTCACTTTTGAGTTCAATAAGGGAAGTAGCTACTTGGAGAAATAGCAAAGTAATTATTGGTATTATCGAATGTAACATTGGTATTCTTATATCTTGCATAGGAAAGGTTGCTAGTTCGGAAATCATTAATGCAATTACTAGTTCGAAAGGTTCAAGCTCACCTATTTGCTTTTTTCCCATCAGCCTCATAATGAATATTACGAGAAAGTATAAGAAAATAGTTCTGATTATTAAAATAAACATAATATCACCTCATTACTATATAAGGCACATTTAAATAAATAACCAGTTGTCTGATAAAATTTATGTGCCTAATGTATATTTTCCGTTTAAATGCAAAAATTATAAGGGGTATATGATACATTTTTAAAAAAATAAAGTATAATAGTATTGAATAGTAAAATAATAGGGGATGATTGTATGAATAGTTTAAATATAGGGCTTAAAGATGGCAGAAATATTTTAGTTGAAAATGGGACTATATTAAATGCTATTATTAAGGACATTCATTTATTAAATGATGTGCCAGTAGTTTTAGGTAAATTTAATAATAAACTATACGAGTTAGGAGAGACTATAACGCAAGATGGTAATTTTGATACCATAGATATTACAAGCAGAATAGGGATGATGACATACGTTAGAACCCTCCAGTTCGTGCTAATAAAAGCAGTTTTAGAATTGTTTCCTGAAGCCAAAATTTCTATTGAGCATTCTTTGAGTAAGGGATTGTTTGGTGAAATTCAAAAGACTCCTGCACTAGATATTGATGATATATATGATATAAAAAGTAGAATGGGAGAGATAATAAAAGCGGATATTACTATAAGAAAGATAGCATTATCAAAAGATAAAGCAGTGGAAATTTTTACTCAGTATAATATGCAAGATAAAGTTAAGCTTTTAAAACATGTTAATGTAGATGAAGTAAAACTTTATGAATTAGCTGGGAGATATGACTATTTTTATGGCCCTATGGCTTATTCTACAGGAATATTAAAAACATTTGATTTAATATACTATGAGCCAGGTTTCATATTAAGATATCCGACGTCTGATGCCCCTGATAAAATTCCTAAATTTCAAAAACACGAAAAACTAGCTAAAGTATTTTATGAAGCAGAGCAATGGGGAACAATACTAGGGATTGGAAGTGTTGGTGCTTTAAATGATGAAATAGTAAATGGCGATATTGTTAATGTAATTAGAGTGGCAGAGGCCCTTCATGAAAAGAAAATTGCTTACATTGCGGATATGATTCAAAAGCGGGGACAGGTAAAATTAGTGCTTATTGCAGGACCGTCTTCGTCAGGAAAAACAACTTTTTCAAAGAGGCTAGGTATTCAATTAAGAGTAAATGGTTTAATGCCAGTATATATTTCCTTAGATGACTATTTTGTTAATAGAGAGTTAACCCCAAAAGATGAAAATGGAGATTATGATTTTGAATCTATATATGCTTTAGATTTGGAGCTTTTCAACGCAGACTTAAAATTACTATTACAAGGCGAAGAGGCTGAAATACCAAGTTTCAACTTTAAGACAGGGAAAAGGGAATGGTATGGTAATAAGATTAAAATGCCTGAAAACGGAGTTGTGATTGTAGAAGGAATACATGGGTTAAATGAAATTTTAACTTCTTCCATAGATAAGGATAGTAAATTTAAAATATATATAAGCCCGTTAACACAGCTTAATTTAGATGACCACAACAGGATTTCTACAACTGATGTAAGAATGACAAGAAGAATAGTTAGAGATTACTTATCTAGAGGATACGGCGTTGAAGATACACTGAAAATGTGGCCTTCTATAAAACGTGGAGAGGAAAAAAACATTTTTGTATTTCAAGAGCAAGCGGATGTAATGTTTAACTCAAATGTAGTCTATGAACTTGGTGTGCTTAGAAAATTTGCATTAGAAGAACTTAATAAAATTGGGGAAGATAGTCCAGTATATTATGAAGCAAGTAGATTAAGAAGCTTTCTGAATTTTTTTAAAGAAATAGATAAAGATTTAGTACCAGATAATTCAATAGTTAGAGAATTTACTGGTGGAAGTTGTTTTTATAAATATTAGACACCAATGAAGGTTCGGCATGTAGGATATTCCGATAGTAGAGAATTCGTTAACAGACTCTAAGTTTATTCCATGAAAAATTTCCTAACGCACTTATTCCACGTCCTGTTTCAGAAGTGCTAGCAACCCGTCCTGGGTTGCTTACGGAAATTTTTCACTGCATAAACTAAGAGTCTGTAAAACTCATTATATACTATCTGTCACACTCCTACATGCTTTAACCTTCATGATTATAATTTGTATTTATAAATACAATAATATCTACTCACTAATAACAGGATGTTTAAGTTTATTAGCAGAGGTTGAAAGTATGAAATTTCTCTGAAGTGACTTGCAATACGAGATGAAAAAACGATTGAAATCCCATTTAGAAATTCTTGTTTAGTGAATGTTAAATTCTCGTGAGACTGCACAGGAAGTACGGTCTAGCGAACCTGAGGCAGGACGCCGAATGCGAGTGTCAGAGAATTTAACATGAGCTAAACATTAGAATTTCTTAATGGAATTTCCCGTTTTGAGTTCGTTTGCAAGGCACGCAGGAGAAATTTCATGCTTGTTAAATAGTAATAAGAGAATAACATATGGTTATGTGTGACAAAATAATTGTTTTGTACGGTGTAGAGACTGAGGAGGATAATAATGAAAAACTACAGTGCTTTTGACATTTTAGGCCCAATTATGGTAGGGCCATCAAGTTCCCATACGGCGGGTGCAGCAAGACTTGCCAAAATTGCTGCTATAATCGCAGGGAAGGATATAGTTTCGGTCCAATTTGTTTTACATGGCTCTTTTGCTAAAACTTATAAAGGTCACGGTACTGATAGGGCATTAGTCGCAGGAATATTAGGAATGGATCCTTGGGATGATAGGCTTAAAGATGCATTAGGTATAGCTAAAGAAAAAGGACTTATAATAGAGTTCATTGAGGGAGATTTGGGAGAGGTTCATCCTAATACAGTGAAATTTGTTATAACTAAAAAAAGTGGAATAATAGCTGAAATTATTGGTTCCTCCGTTGGAGGAGGGAGTATTTTAATCTTTGAAGTTGATGGGCAACCAGTTGAATTTACAGGTAACTATCCAACAATTATAATTAGCCATAAAGATATTCCGGGTATGATTTCAAAAGTAAGTACCATATTATATGATGAAAATATTAACATAGCATTTATGAATGTGTATAGAAATAGCAGAGGACTCGAAGCAGCCATGGTATTTGAAACAGATACCGCAGTGCCTGAAGAGGTGCTAGGTAAGATTAAGTGTTTAGGGAATATTTATAATATAAGAGAAATATCACCAGTGTTACAGTCGTAATATGGTTAGGAGGAAAAAGTGTGTTTGTAAACAAAGGAATTGATCTTTTAAGTATATGTGAAGAAAAGAATATACCAATTTGGGAATATACAATAAAGTGTGAGGAAGAAGAAAGTGGGCTTTCGCGTCATGAGATTATAGAAAAGATGAGGAAAAATCTAATTACAATGAGGGAAGCTGCGGAATATGGACTTACAAATGAAACCAGATCAATAAGTGGGTTAATAGGTGGGGATTCAATAAAACTGAATAGGTATGCCAGTTCTAGGAATACGCTGACAGGTGAATTCATGATAAAGGCAATGGCGAGAGCGGTTTCTTGCTCAGAAGTGAATGCAGCCATGGGTAAAATAGTTGCGGCACCTACAGCTGGATCTTGTGGGATACTTCCTTCAGTAATTATTACAGCAGGAGAGAAACTTAACAAGACTGAAGATGAGTTGATTAATGCGCTA
>NZ_JAENWL010000433.1 GCF_016650095.1 Clostridium sp.
ACTAAATTTTTTACCATTTTTTCTAAGCAAAGTTACTAACATTCCTGAACCATCACTACCTACATCCATTTCTGCTCTTGAAATTATACCTTTATCTAACTTAGTAATAAATGTTTCTGCTGTTTTTTCTGCTTTTAATTTTATAGCATTATGTGGACATACTAATGTACAAGCACCACACCCTTCGCAAGCAAATAGGTTTATTTTACAATTTTCTATTGCTTCGAATTTACACACAGTCTCACATTTACCACACTTAGTACAAATCGATTCATCAATTACAGCCTTTTTACAACTTCTACAGCCATTTTCAAATCGTGAAGTCCCAATTCTGATGGTTCTGTAACAAGTATTGCTACACTCGCAAATTTTAGTGCATTTACTACACTACAAGAAGTACCTGGAGGACAATCAATTAAATTAACTCCCCCTGATATATTTTTAAGCAATTTTCTAATAACAGGGACTGCCATAGGTTCTTTTACATTTAAAATCCCTCTAATACAATCTATGTTTCTTACTTTTCCACTTTCAATTTTACCTGTTTGTCTTTTTTTATAAGTTACAGCATTATATTTACATGCAATTTTACAAGCCCCACATCCATGACATAACTTTTCAAAAAGTAAAATTTCATCTTTCACTTTTGCAAGAGCGTTAAATTGACATGCATTTACACAAGCCCCACAAGAAGTACAATTAGCTTTATCTATAATTGGGTACTCTACCATAACTTTTTCCGTTTTATCTACTTCAGGTTTTAAAAACAAAAAACCATTTGGTTCTTCAACATCACAGTCTATATAATTCGCCTTTAATGCAAGAGCTAGATTAGTTGAAACAGTAGTTTTACCTGTTCCTCCTTTTCCACTAAGAACTGCTACATTCATTTCCATTTTATTTACCTCCACCATGATATGCAGGACCATACATTTGATTAAAAATCAATTTCTTATCCTTAACATATCTAGACCTATATTTACTTGTAAATGACTTCACCATAAAATCAGCTTATGCATATTGGCATTTGCCACTAATCAAATAAAACAACAGACTGAACAATTATTTATATAAAATAATTGTTCAGTCTGTTGAGTAATCAAATATATAATTTTAAATCTTGTTTAATTCTACATATAAACATTCATGAAAAACCATATTAAGTTCATTTTTTTTACCCTTATTTAAAACCTGTGGATCATAAGACCCTGGTTGAAACCATACATTTTCTATTTTACATTCTACAATATCATCTAAAGCCTTTAAAGCTAGTGTAGGATTCACTATAACATTTACTGCATCTACTTGCTCTGGTAGTTCCTTTAATGAATGATAAATTTTTACTCCATTTATTTCGTCGTATTTGGGATTTATACCATATACTGTATACCCTTTTTCTTTAAGTTGCATTAATATTTTATATCCAAACTTACTTTCATTTGGCGACGCTCCAATTAACGCCCACTTCTTCATTTTTACCATTTCATCTCTTAGTATTTTTATATCATTCATTTATAATTCCTCCTATATATTATGATTTACACTCAAAGCTCCAATCGCTATTTCACGCTATAATCATTTATTGTCACATGTATACCCGCAATACATTTAAATTGATAGGATCATGTCTAGTGAATCTACAACAATTTTATTAGTTAATTTCTATATCTATATTAGTATTAACAATTTTATATTACTACCATACATAGTTATTGTCAAATGCTAATTATATGATAACTATGTATTCTTTAACCCATTTATATCAAAATAATAAGAGGTAATAACTCACCTCTTATTGCATTAAACCTAATACAAATATACTATCTCCGCATTCAAATATTCTATTTCAGCTTTCACGTGTGTAACAATTACTATTAATTTATCCACCGCCAACTTAATTACCTGATCCATTATCTGATTTTTAAGTTCTTCCTCTAGTCCTTTAAATGGCTCATCCATCAAAATAATTCTTTTGTCATAGGCTAACGCCCTTGCAATTGCTACTCTACGCTTCATCCCACCACTTAGCTGTGATGGTCTTTTATTCTTAATGTCAGTTAATTGCATATCATTCATATATTCTTTGGCCATCGTAAGTCCTTGTTCTCTATCCTTCAAAACCAAACTAATATTCTCAATTGCCGAAAGCCATGGAATCAACCTATCTTCCTGAAACACCATTGAAATATCCTCTGTAATTTTAACTTCACCTTCATCTGGTTCAATTAACCCCGCTATCAAATTAAAAACAGTAGTTTTTCCTACCCCTGATGGGCCAAATATACACACTATTCCTTCCTTTGGAAATTCTATAGTC
>NZ_JAENWL010000270.1 GCF_016650095.1 Clostridium sp.
TTCTAAGTCCATTATTCTACAATATACAAATTTAGATATAATTTCATTATAAGGATTTTTACAAAAACGCAACTATATTGTTGGTATAAACGTTATATAAGTGTAAAACATGAAAATACATACATTTTTTTATCCTATTTAGCAAAACCTAGTGCCCCTAAAAATCTATTAATTATTAACATGAGAGGATGTAGTCTTTATGAAATTTATTATTATTGCAATTATATTAGCTATTACATATATTTTATTAGGTGCCTTAATGAAAGCAGCTGGTAAGGTAACTCCATCAATACCCACCATTAACCATAAGGAAGATAATTAGAATTAAAACATAACATGTCCAATCTGACGTAAAACCCCACCCTATATACAATGTAGGGTAGAGTTTTCAAAAATCGATTATTCTATAGGATACATTTTATACTACATTTACAGGTGCTTTTTTTATAAATTGGAATAAATTATCTATTGCTGTATTCATAAGGCGCTCTCTAGGTTCTTTTGGTGCCCATGCAATATGCGGTGTAATAAAACAATTTTTTGCAGATATAAGTGGATTATTCATTTCTGCAGGCTCCGTCGATAACACGTCCACTGCAGCACCAGCCACTTTTCCACTATTTACATCAACCATATTATACCCTGTTCCAAGAACACTAATATATTTAAGGTTAGGTAACTTTTTTAAAGTTTCACTATTATCGTACATAAATAGCTACCCTATGGAATATTTAAGAAACCCATCATCTATATTCAACACTATCATTCCTGTTTCATTCAAATATTCCACATAAGATCCGAGCATTCTTTCTATCATGGTATATTTATATCTGCTGTTTACATTGATATTAAACTCTTTAATAACAGCCTTCAGAACTTCTTCCATTGTCATAGCACCGTCTATGACATCATATACTCTAGTAGCTCTACTTTTATAGAAATTTATATTGTCAGTTATAAGTTTTATAATATCATCATATATACCTTTGTGTGCCACTACATATTTACTGCATTTCAAGTCATAAAGCTTTAATTTACTTTTTAAATCCTCGCTGAGTATATAAGCGTAGGGCATTTTAGCCCCCCTCATGACTTCATCGCTTATGATGGCATCTCCTAAATAGGCAACATCATCGGGAGTAATAATACATATATGTGCAGGACTATGTCCTGGTGTATGAAGAATTTCAAATTTAAAACCATGCATAAATATAAAATCTTGCTCATCCAAAATCATAATATCTGTTTTACAAACCATATTTCCAAAATGTTCTGTAACATCTGATAATGTTTGGCTATTGTAATAAAGCTTAAGGTTAACTGTAGAACTACAAATAAGAGCTTCATATGCTGGCATAGCAATAACACAGTTATATTTTTTCTTCAAATATGCATTATTGCCTATATGGTCTATATGGGCATGAGTGCATATTATACCAACTACCTTAAGGTTGTTTTTTTCTAGAATCTCATCTATTCCTTTTCTTTCTCCTTTTGCCCATCCTGAATCAAGCATAATAATTTCTTCATTATTAATTTTATAAAAAGGTATGTATAACATTCCAGTATCAATGCAAAACGTATTTCCCTTTATTTCTTTTATTTCCATCTATTATCTTTAGCGAGAGTGTGTGTTACAAATACACAAAACCACCAAGTGCTCACTTCCTTCTTATTATATTCTTTTATGTGTATTAGTTCTTAATAGTCCTTCCAATAATTCTAAATTACCATCACATCTAAACCTATTATGAATTATATCAAAGTTCCATCATTGATTCCACATAATTACATGTCAATGTAAGCAATAATTTAATATTATAAATTAAGTCTTTTGATACACTATAAGCAAATGGATAATTAGCTATACATAATTTAAAATAATAAAGGATAGCCTTATTGAATCATTAAGACTATCCTTTACTATTTACATTTTGTTAAATTATAATGTTCTCATGATAATTGAAGTTCAAAAACAATATTGTCCTCATGAAAAATATCTAAATTTGTCCAATGGCTTTTAGAATTACTTGAGCAATTATTGCTGAACCAAGGTATGTCCCTATAAATACAGTGCATGATACTACAATTATTTTCCATCCTGTTTTTTTAAATGAGTCCAAGTCCTTTGTTAATGCAATACCTGCATATGCAAGTATTGGAGTTGTTAATGAAATAAAGCTTATATTCTTCATCCACTCATTTACCGCATTTGCACCTGGAAATCCTGGTACTGTAATTATACATCCTAAGACAACAACATATGCAACACTTGGAATTTTCCATGGTATAATCTTATTTAATAATATTCCTGCCATGGTTATCACTGCTAATATAACCATACCGGGTACTGATTTCATTATTCCGTTACCTGACCCAACAAAATTACTCACTAAGCATAATACTGCCACAATACTTAAAATAAATAATGAATCCTTAAGTTTCATGAATTATTCCCCCTTTGTATTATTGATTGGTGCATTTGTTCCATATTTAACTTTATAACACTTTCTGTACAACCATTCTGTAAATGGTAATGCAATCCATAGAGACATAAATACTCCATCTAAACCTGATAACATATTACTTGCTGCTCCATAAGCTGCAAGTGTATCCTTCATTTTTGGATACATTTCTGTTAATGTACCAACCGCTGCTGTCATCATACTAGCACTACCAACACCAGAAGCCATTGCTAATGCATATGGGTGTAATGGTGTAAAAGATGCTAATAAACTTGCAAATAAACCAAAGAATACTGTACCTATAACTGTACCTGAAATATACACACCCATAACTCCTCTACCCTCTGGACCATCTAAGCCATAAACATCTCCAATTAAAGCTATATTGGGCTCTCTACAAATAGAATGTGCAGCTCCAATAGTTTCTCTTTTTAACCCTAAATAAACTGCTATTGGAACAGCTATCATTACAGTTGCTATATTACCAAATTCCTGTAATATTAGTGCTGGGCTAGATTGAATTATTTTAGGTAATGTAGGACCTATTAAAGTTCCATATCTTGCCATAAGTAGCATTAGTGAAACAGTAATTAATCCACTTGCATCATTAACTTCTTTTTCCTTTGCAATTTTTAAATATTTTGGACCTGCTATTACTCCAAGGATAAGTGCATACAGCATTGGTAGAATTACAATAACCCCTGGTCCTAATTTAAACTTAAATGTGCCAATCAGTTCAGCAATAACTACAATAGTTAATGCTATCATGTGAAGTTTCCAGTTTTTCATTAATATGCCCCCCTAAGAAAAATATTTATTCATAAATTCAATATATTCCACCTTTGTAAATTCAGGTTTGTAATTTGAAATTATTCCTTTAGCCTTATCAGCATTATTAATTAGTAAATCAACAATTGTTGTTGCTAAAAATTTCGCAGGTAGAATGCACGCAGCATAATAATCTTCTACTTTAAATTCTTTTGTGTGGAGTGCGCCACTTACCCCGCCTATGAATGGATGAACAGCAGGCATTAAATGGCATATGTCCCCAAAATCTGATGATGCATTAAAGTGTTCTGCCTTAATTAACTTTACTTCTGGTTCAAAATTCTTAGCGTTTTGTAATAATAAATCATTAAACTCCTTAGAGCATTTAATAGGTAAATACCCTGGTATTGTACTTATTTTAACATCAGCACCAATGGCATAAGCCCCGCCTTTAAGCGCTCGCTCAACTTTTATATCAGTTTTTTCCATAGCCTCTACAGTCTTTCCTCTAACATATGTTTCCAATCTAACATCATCTGGTACACTATTTACTGCAGTACCCCCCTTAGTTATAATTGGATGAACCCTTATATGCTCATCATCTCTAAAAGTCTCCCTTAATGCATTAATTCCCATTATACCAAGCATTGCTGCATTTAGAGCATTAACGCCTTCATCAGGTGCTTGAGCTGCATGTGCTACTTTCCCTGTATACTGAACTTTCTTAACTATAAACCCATTACCAGTTTCACCTATAGCAATTGTGGGTCCCGGCGAATTTTCATAAGAGTGAAACATTAAAGACATATCTATATCATCAAACTCTCCCTTATAAATTAATTCTTGTTTACCTCCTAAAAAGTGAATTTTACCATCTGATCGTAGCTGATCTCTATATTCTATTTCAATAAACTCTTCTGATGGTACTGCAAAGAATGTAACATTCCCATCCAAATCATCGCATGCATTAGATAACTTTAACCCCATAGCAGCGCCCATTAGTGCAGCAATTTGAAGATTATGCCCACATGCATGTGATGCGCCTGTATCTTTGTTACTAAAAGGATGTTCTAAACACGGAATACCATCCATTTCACCAATAATTGCAACATTCACGCTACCTGTAGTTTCTTTTAGCTTACCCTTTACACCCGTAAGTGCTAAGTTTGATTTATATTTTAACCCCAATTCTTTAAAAACTTGCTCAACAATTTTAGAAGTATTATACTCTTTAAATCCAAGTTCAGGATTTTCACCAATATGCTTTGCAATGGCTATTATTTTCTCAGCATTATTATCAATGGCATCACATATTAATTTTTTAATTTCGTCAGCATTATTCATATTTATCCCCCCATTTTTCAATACAAAAAAAGTCGAATAGATAATATTCGACCCTGGAAACCAATATTATCCCCTGTCCTTTTACCTGAGAGTTTCATAAGCTTTCACTAATATAATTAGTGTTCACTAATATAATTAGTGTTCACTAACTTTCTCCTTCGGTGCTCAATTAGAGTCTCTCCAAGGGCTCGTCCTGTAACAGTCGTGTGGCACCTGAAAGATTTACTTCTTAGGTGTATAGATTCTCAATACTCTCCTGCTACATTAATCCGAACTATTCAATTGTAATTTATTATTGTTATAATATCAGTTTTACAAGAAAACTTGACATTTTTTTAATATTTTAGATGTTTTATATTGCAATCACAAATAAATCACTCATTTTATGAGTGCTTTTTTTATTTCCAAATTCACTATTGTGATACTTTTTATATCAATCACTAATCATTTACATAATCTGTAATATTTAAATTATATTCCTTTGCAAATCCAAGGAGTTCCTTCTCAGTTGCGCTATCTACAGCCACAATAAGTGCCTTAATGCCTGAAGTACCTACCTTATTCAACAAGTCTTTTTTCAATTTCTTATAATCCATCCTATTCACCGTCTCCTTCTATTTATTTTCTTCAAACCATTTATTTAAAAATATTAAGATCTAATTCCATATGTTACTACACTATTTAACATTATTATACCACAAGTATTTCAAAATATTATTTCAGCCCGCATATTAAA
>NZ_JAENWL010000156.1 GCF_016650095.1 Clostridium sp.
AATCATAATTAAACCCTCCGAATTATAAAGTTTGTATACTATATATATTCGACATTGATGGCCCAAAATCCTTTTTGCCAACAAAAAAATATCCCAATTAAAATTGGGATATTTAACATTTTATGTTTGTCAACAGTCTGACGTATATTATTATATACGTTTATACTTTGATTTTTAAGGGGGGGGAATTGTTTTACTATAATTAGCTTTTATAAGTATGCAACCTGTTTATTTAAAGACAAAAAAATAGAGTCTCCATATTTTAATATGAGCTCTATCTCTTTCTTAACATTAACCTAATAACAAATTTCTTTATCAATTATTTTTCCATAGGCATACTAGCGTCTCCGCTCCATTCATATAATGAACCTTCATAATTTTTAACTTTTTCAAAGCCACCGGCTCTGATGATCATGGATGCATATCCAGATCTTATACCCATCGTTCAGTAAACGACAAAATCATCTTGTGGTTTAACGCCAACTGAAGCCATCAAATCATTTATCTCTTTAGGAGACTTTGGAGTACCATCTTTATTTAGAAGATCTGTCCACACCAAATTTATAGCTCCTTTGATATGTCCACCCCTTGGCTCTCCAGCTTTTTGGGATCCTTTAAACTCACCCTCTGATCTTACGTCGATAATAACTTGTTTACCTAGATTACTATAAACATAGTCTTTTGTTGCTGCATAGCTCTTATCATAATCTTTTATTACTACTCCTGTAGTAGGCGTTGGTTTCGAAGAAGCTTCATCAGTTACATCATTCCCAAGCTCTTTCCAATATGTAAGGCCACCCACTAACATTTTAACGTTATTAAAACCTGCCATTTTCAACTGCCAAACAGCTCTGCCATCTGCACCTGGACCTTTAAATACATCCGAGTAAAATACTATAGTTTTTTTATTATCAATACCTAGAGATTCTAACTTTGCTTTTAACTCTTCTGATTTGAGTATTGTTCCCCAATTAGCATCACCTATTTTCCCATCCTTACTTGAAAAACCTTGAATACCAATTCCTAATGCACCTTTTATATGCCCTTTTTCATAAATATCAGGCTTATTACAATCTAGTAATACTAAATTTTCACTTCCCATTAGTTTATTCACTTCTTGAGGTGTAATTAAAAAATCATTATTCTTGTATGCAGTAATATCAAATTGTTTATTTTGATCGCTTGCATTGCTTTTTCCCTTATTATTAGAACAAGCAGATACAACTGTTACTAATATTAATAACATTAATATCACATACACTTTCTTAAATTTGCCCTTAATCAATATTTTTCGCCTCCTCTATTCTTTTTATCATTCCATACCTTCTTCAATAAAGCGATTAATGTAGTTACTGCGAATAGTAAAAGAAGGCCAATTGCAAATGTTTTTACTGTCCCTGTTAACATACCACCTATATACGAATATATGATTGTAGCAGGTAGTTGTCCTATACCTGTGGCTATAAAAAACGGCCAGAAATTCATAGACGTTAATCCAGCACCATAGCTAACTATATCAAATGATATAAACGGCAATAATCTTGCAATTAAAATTGCATATTTACCATAGGATTTAAAGAATCCATCAACTTTTTCTATAACTGATATTGATGTAAGCTTTGCCACTGCATCTCTACCCAATAATCTAGCAATGAAAAAACATATTGCAGCTCCTGCCATAGCACTTGTCCATGATAATAATGCTCCGTTAATCCAGCCAAAAATACCAGCATTAGCAAACGTTATTATAAATGCCGGAATTGGTGCAATTACGGATTGTAATATCATTAATAAAAACGAAACAATTGGAGCCCATACACCAAAGCCAAGAATATACCCTCTTGCCATTCCCACATCTACATTTTTCAATATAAATACAGCTTGATTTACATTGATTTTTATCGGGGGTACAAAAAAATACAAAATTGATATAATTAAGATGAATACAATTTTGCCTTGGTTGCGTTTAAATATTTTAATACGTAACACCCCTTTGATAAATCTACTTATTTTTGTATTAATATCATTACTAATTTCTACATTATATTCCAGCATTATTTTAACATCATTTGCCCTTTGCATCCAATAGATTATTTCTATTGAAGTGTGATTAACTATATGAATTCCCAATAGCTATAGTACTTAATATATTTCACTAGTCTTTCCCGAAATATCCGTCGAATTTTTGACTTGTTATTTATTTTCCTGCCCCTAATTACCACTAATTATTATATATAGAGCCACAAAAGCACTGATGTAGTAACATCAGTGCTTAATGTTTTTTTAAATTCTGCTTATCTTTTAAGCAACGTCTGTAAACCCTCTAGCAATTCTTTAATATTTACTTTATTCCATTTTATTGATATCTGCTGAATAAACATTAAGATCGTTTTTCTCTATACATTCACCATTTACCACTATTTGTCTTATTTCTGTTTTTGGAAGATATATTCTTACCTCAGTGTATGGAATTTTATAATTCCCTTCTGCAGAAATATGAATTTCTATTTTACTTTCTGTAGACTTCATTTTCAATTTAACAAAGGTACAGATTCCCTTTTTGTAATCATTTGTGAGTCCATCATCCTCATATAAACTATACTCACTTTCTCCGGTTCCCTTTGTAGGAAACAACATGAAGCCTCTTTCATCTTTTGATTTAGTTTCAAACGTAATTTTCGCATCATTTACTGGTATGATTGCTCCAGCTTTTATTAATAATGGTGCATAGTCAATTGGAGCAGGAATAGTTATCTTCTGGCCACCTTCGAACCATAATCCAGTGTGGTAATCGTACCAACCATCCTCATTTTTAGGAAGATAAACTTTTCTGTTAAATTGTCCCGGTTCAACTACTGAGGCAACAAGCATATCATCACCCAGCATAAAATCATCACACTCTTCAAACGTCTTCTTATCCTTTTCATAGTTATAGAAAGTTGGTCTTATCATAGGTTCATAGTATTCATGGGCTCTGTAAACTAAGTTATAAATGTATGGAGTTATTCTACTTCTAAATTTAATCATTTCTCTTATATGCTGAGTCATTTCAGGGTACATCCAAGGTACATTTACAGTGTGATCGTCATTCCATGAGTGTATTGTAAATCTTGGATGGAAAACACCATTCTGAACCCATCTTACAAACATCTCCGGTTCAGGAGCAGGCCCTGAAAATCCACCAACATCATGTCCAATATTATAAACTCCAGATAAACTTAGGCCTATGCCCATTTTTATATTGTATTTTATTGTTTTATAGGAAGTTCTATTATCTCCAGACCAAGTCTGAACATATCTTTGCATGCCAGGGCACCCTGAACGTGATATTAAATATGGTCTAATACTCGGATTAAACTCCTTTTGAGCTTCATAGGATGCCTTCATCATGAGCAATGACTGAAGAGGTCTTATTTGGGCAATATTTATTTCTTTCCCAAAACCATTAGCCTTTGCCTGCCCATCCCAAATCTCATACTCATTATTATCGTTCCATGTTGAATCAATTCCATATTTCAATAATTTTTCAGTAACCTGAGCTTTCCACCAATCAAATGATTTTGGATTTGTGAAATCTACATATGCACCAAGTTGATCCCAAAATTGAGCTGTTTCAGTTACTTGACCATTCCTATCCTGAATGAACATCTTATTTTCTTCGAGTTCTTTATACATTGGATGATCAATTAACAATGCCGGTTTTATGTTTGCACATAATTTTAATCCATTTTCATGAAACCTCTTAGCCATATCTTCTGGTGTTGGAAATTTATCCTTATTCCAGTTGAATACATATCTTTTATCTCCTATTGAAGTATATCCAGAAGATAATTGAAAAGATTCACAAGGAACGTCATACTCTTTGCAATCATTAACAAACTTTTGTAACTGATCTTGGGCATCAGGTGCATCCGTATAAGACATTGTGGAGCCTGAATAACCAATACTCCATTTAGGAGTAAATATTGTCTTACCAGTTAACCAAGAAAATCTTTGAGTAATATTTTTTATCTCAGGTCCTAAAATTATATAATAATCCAAATCACCATCTTCAGCGTTATAATATCTATAATAACCATGATAATTATCTAATTCACTTCCCATATCAAAAATAGATGTAGATAAATTATCATAGAAAATTCCAAATGATACTTCTGTTTCTTTATTTCTTGTTATATAAAATGGAATATGTTTATATAATGGATCTGTAGATTCTGCATCATATCCCATGGGATCAACACTCATCATCTTGTATCTTCTCCCGTTTTTCTCTACATTGCCCGACTTTTCTCCGAGTCCATAATATTGTTCATTAAGGTCTCTTTCCAAATAATGAAATGGTCCTTTTCCTAAGGAGCCCTCAAAATTATAACTTTGAGTTTTTCTATCCTTAGCAAATTGAATTTCCTCATCTCCAATTTTTGCATACCAAGTAGCCTTCATTCCATCCAAATCAAATACTACTTTCATTTTAGAAGTTTCTATGGTACTAGTTCCATCATTGATATCGAAAGTGAATTTTGGAAGTGAAAATACAGAAACATCTAATCTGTCTCTTCCCTCTTTTTCAATATCCTCCATACCAGGAGCAATCATCCAAGTTCTATTAAGTTTCATCTCATTTTCATAAAATAATACCCTTATAACATCATCTTCTAATACAAACACTTTAACTGAAGTTTTTCCTTCTATCATCTTAAAATCTACAACATTACCTTCATTCTTTACAAACTTAAAAATATAATTTGTTCTTATCATCACTGTCTCTCCTTTATGTTAAAACACTATATTAAATGAAATAATTTCGGTAAAAATAAACTTATATCAGGTATAAATGTAATTAACATCAAAACTGTAATAAGTGCAAAAAAGAAAGGAATCAGGGGTTTAATCACTTTCTCAATTGGAACATCCGCTACACCACATCCCACAAACAATACACTCCCTACTGGTGGAGTCATTATCCCTATACACAAGTTAAATACAAGTACGATTCCAAAATGTACAGGATTTAGTCCGAGCTCCGTAGCTATTGGAAGAAATATTGGAGTAAATATTAATACCGCTGGTGTTAAATCCATAAAAGTACCTACTATTAGTAATGTTACATTTATTATAAGTAAAATCACTATTTTATTATCTGAAATTGATAAGATAGCAGCACTAATCGCTCCCGGTATTCCTGCAAATGCCATTACCCACGACATTGCTGAAGATGCCGCAACCAAAAACATGATGATTCCAGTTATGACAGCTGTTTTTAAAATAATATCTTTAAAGTCAGCAATTGTAATACTCTTATAAATAACTGATAAAATTAATGGATATATCACCGCAATACCGGCCCCTTCTGTAGCTGTAAATATACCACCTACAATACCACCAATAACAACAACTATTAAGAAAAGACTTGGAAGTGCTTCCATAAATACTTTAAAAGCAACTTTAAATGATACTTTTTCTGATACAGGATAATTATTTTTCTTAGCATATATATAAGCAACTATCATTGTAGCAAGGCCCATCAATATCCCAGGTATATAGCCTGCAATAAACAATGCTGATATGGATACCCCTCCTGCTACTAGAGAATAAAGAATCAAGACACCACTTGGTGGAATAAGCATACCCGCTGGAGAAGAAGCTATATTTACAGCTGCTGAAAAAGCTGGATCATATCCTTCTTCTTTTTCAAGTGGTGCCATAGTTCCGCCAATCGCTGCACAAGCTGCAACTGCAGAACCGGACAATGCCCCAAACAGCATATTTCCAAGTATATTTGCATGTGCCAAAGAGCCTGGTATTCTACCACCAATAACTTTCGCGAAATTAATTAATCTCTTAGCAATCCCTCCATTATTCATTATATTACCCGAAAGAATAAATAAGGGTACTGCTAGTAATGAGAAACTGCTGATACCAGTAACCATTTTCTGCGCTACTGTAAATATAGCAACATCTGGAGGAACTAAGCATAATGCAGTTGCAATAGAAGCTAACCCTATACCTATTGAAATTGGGATCCCAATTACAAGTGAACCAAAAAACACACCGAATAATACCAGCGCTATTATAACCATTTTGTTATCTCCTTCCTATATAAAATTACTTATCTTTAATTCTAAAATCTTCAAAAATGTTAACAAATTGATAGAAAACAATTAGTACACCTGAAACAATAGTTGAAGAATAAATATACGCTTTCGGAATAGCTAATATTGGTGTTTTTACTCCGACCACACCCATTGTAATCTGATTACCGCCAATAATAAGTATTACTACTGCAAATAACAGAATTACTACATCAATAAAAACACAGAGAATTAATTTACTAGACCCTTTTGCCTTCTCTTTCAAAAAAATTAAAGCCATGTGCTGTCTGCTTCCAAATGCATATGCTGCTCCCAAAAAAGATGTCCAAATTAAAATAATTATAACTAATTCTTGTGTAAACGTGCTCGGATTGTTCATCACATATCTTGTGAATACTTGCCACAAAACCAAAGATGTCATCAATATTAGAAGTATAGAAATAACATAGGTTAGAAATTTATCTAAGATAAATTTAATAGTTTTCATTCTTGTCTTTGCCTCCATATATTTTTTCAATTTATGTATCTTATTTACATAAGCCAGAAAGTATAGACATTCTGGCTTATGTATTATTCTAATACTTTAACTATTCTAATCCTTTGAATGCTTCTAATAATTTTTTCACTTCAGGCATAGAGTCTGAGTATTTTTTTATCATTGGTGCAACTGCATCTTGGAATGGTTTTTTATCAACATCATTGAATTTGACACCCATTTTTTCTGCTTCAACTTTTGCATCAGCAATAGATTTTGTCCATAGTGGATTTGCGAATGCTGTTGATTCTTTTGATGCTTCCTGAATAGCTTTCTGTTGATCTTTCGATAATGTATCCCAAACTTTTGAACTTAAAACTAAAATATCAGGAATCATTGTATGCTCATCATAACTGTAGTACTTAGCTACTTCACCGTGTTTACCAATTGTTAAGGCTGTTTCATTACTCTCTGCACCATCAATAACACCTGATTGCATTGCAGTATAAACCTCACCATAAGGCAAAGATACTGGAGTTCCACCTAATGCCTCAACCATTTCAGTCTGCGTCTTAAATCCCATAACTCTAATTTTTAGACCTTTTAAATCTTCTGGAGTATTTATAGGCTTCTTCGCTGTATAGAACGAACGTGCTCCTGAATTGTAATATGTGAGTCCTACAAACCCTTTCTCTTTTGTCTTGTTATAGAGTTCTTTTACTGCATCAGATTCCATTGATTTAAAATAATGTTTTTCATCTGTAAAGACATAAGGTAATGTAAATGCGTTATAACCGTCGTCATATGCTGTAAGTGCAGCCGCAGATACCTTTGTCATAGCAACAGCTCCAGCTTTCAGTTGTTCTAAAACTGAAGTCTCATCACCCAACTGGCCATTAGGGAATATTTGAATTTTTACACTTCCATTAGTCTTTTCATCAACTAATCTTGCAAATTCTGTTAAAGCTAAACCTACTGGATGGTCTTCGGTTAAATTATGTGCTAATTTTAAAGTTACTTTTTTGTCACCACCAGCTGTCGGACTTTCTGTTGATTTTTTAGTACCACAACCAACCATACCAACTGTCATTAATCCTGCTAAACATAAAATCATTATTCTTTTCATTTTTACTCCTCCAATTAATTTATTAAATATAGTATTTTCATAAATCATTTTAAAAACCCATTCAATTAAACATATAATTTACTTTTCAATTGTGTAACTGGTTACAATTTAATT
>NZ_JAENWL010000377.1 GCF_016650095.1 Clostridium sp.
GGTTTTGAAATCTTTAATACACTTCTCCTACCATCAGAGATGTTTAATATTAAAGCTTAGAGCCACAGACTAGAGAAGTATCCATGGGTAACTATATATTCTTATTAATCGTAGTAATTTAATACTTAGGCTATTCAACTTGGCTTGTATTTAATACTATTTCCTACAAGCCACTATGCCTTTAGGCTAGTGGTAGTTGACCTCGACGTCTTTTGCTCCAATGTCCTTTAGGGCCTCGCTAACATGATTTGAACAATGTCCACAACTCATACCTTCTATTGTTATTTTCTTTTTCATTTTTATTTCTCCCTTCGCTTTTTATTTTTTCCTTTGAATTTTGATCTTTATCTTAATGGCTTAAAGCCTTTTAAGCGTAATGTGTTTGTTAAAACTGAAACTGAACTAAAACTCATTGCCAATGCTGCAATGATAGAATTTAGAAGTTGACCTCCGAATAAGTGTAGCACTCCCATTGCAATAGGTATCCCTAATATATTATACCCAAAAGCCCAAAATAAATTTTGCGAGTACTATATCAATACCAACTTGAGCCCCATCCCTATAGGGGGGAGCATTCATTTTAAAAAATATTGATTACTAATATCTTTTCTTTAATTATATAGTACAATATTTTTGTATGGATTTTATGAAGAATTTAAATTTACCACTAAATCATGTAAAAAATTATAAGAGAAAAATTATGAGCCTTTAATATTTTTTATTACATGTTCGCTCTTTTCATTTAGTAATTCACCTTTTTATTCAATAAAATCGCATCCTTATATTGGGTAAATTTCATATACTTCACTTTAAATTATATTTCATCAAAAAACATAACCATCTAGTCCTATTGGGAAAGGCATTCCCATAAAGAAACCCTGCCTCATTACAAGTTTAGACTTTTTTAGCTAATTTAACATATATGACTAAAAAAATAACCTAGCACCAACTACACCGGCAATCACTCCAATTATTGCTTAATTAAACACAATATCATCATTAATTCCTCTTTTTTTAGCCTGGTGTTCAGCAAATATCACTGCTGAAATTATACTAATTACAATCATTAGCCAAAAAAATACACATAAAAAGGTCCAATACTAAATAATTCTTTCATATTCTATTCTCCTTTACAACAGTTGTTTTACCTGCTTTTTTTAATTTTAAAAGGTTGCACCATCAATTCCATTATTCACCTCTCCGTTAATACTAATTATAAGTTTATTAGGCAAACATACAATTATCTGACCTGGCTGCGAAATCCATCCAACTTTAACATCTAATTGATTAGGACAATCAGCAGCTTTTACCTTAATACCATTTCGTTTAACTGATATGATATTGTAATTACCCTTCTCTATTTTTATAGTAAACTCTTGTGGTTCCACTACCTTATTTAAATCAATAGTTTTAACTACCTTGCCATCACTCTTAATAACTGCGATGTTTTCTGCCCCCTTTATGGAAGTCTTATATATTGAAGCTACACTTAAGGATATTAGTACAATAATTAAAAGTATTATTCCAACTATTTTATCTCCACTCTTCATAATAAACTCCTTGTTTGCTACTTTAAAATTTAGTTTAGCATCATAATATGAAGATATTATGAATATTGGGATGACCATTAATTTGCTTTTCACTATCATATGTTTAAAGGAGGTTTATAATAATGGATGTTTTTTTACCAGGACTAATAATTGGTTTTAGAGAAGGCCTCGAAGCTTTTTTAATTGTTGTAATTATACTTCAATATTTAAAAAAGAGTGGCAATACTACTTTTAGAAAAAACGCATTTTCAGGAGCTTTAGTAGGAATTTTAGCTTCACTAGGAATTGGTGGAATATTATTTTTCATTTCAAAATCTATTGGTAAAACGGAGGAATTAACAAAGTTATGGGAAAGTTCAGCAAGTATTGCGGCACTAATATTAGTAACTACTTTTATTTATTGGATGATAATACATGGAAGAAACATGGTTACAGAAGTTCAAAATCAAGTAAAAACTAACCTTTCAGCTATAGGCATTTTTAGTATAACCTTTGTTATGGTTGTACGTGAAGGTGCTGAAATTGTAATATTTGTTTTTGCCGGTAAATATACTTTATTATCAATATTTACAGGTGTTGCTTTCGCATTGATTTTTTGCATATTAATTTATTTTTCTTTAGTAAGGATAAACTTAAAAATACTATTTAATATAACCTTAGCATATTTAATTCTACAAGCTGGATTTTTGTTAGGCTACGGCATTCATGAAGGTTTGTCTGCACTACATTCCTTAAATATTATTTCAAGTACAAGTCCTCTATTAGTTAAAGCATTTGACCTCTCAAATACAATTTTATACCATAAAGAAGGTATAATAGGACTTCCTCTTTATGTTTTAATTGGTTGGTACTCAAAACCTGAAATAATACAATTTGTACTTCAATATTTTTATACCTTCATTATGTTTTTTATTTGGTATAAACAATCTAAAAAATAGAATAAAAAACACTCCCCATAATAATATGTTATCTTGAACCAAAAGAAAAAAGCCATCTGAGCTCAGTCTCAGATGGTTTTATAATATTCTTGTTTATATCTACATACCATCTAAGAATTTTTTTAAGATTTACTCTTTAGAAGTATATATTTTTTGCTGTTATATTCTTCCTTTTTTATTTCTCCACGAGCAAATCTTTCACTTAAGATATTCAAAGAATCATCTGTAGTTTCTATATATTTAGCATTGTTTTGTTCTTGCCTAGATCCTACATATATAATAATCCCAATTAAAATTATAGGAATAATCATCATTCCAAACCAACCTCCCATCATATAAAATCATCCTTCCATTATCTTTATATTATTATTTTAATTACATGCTAGAATATTATCTTCCCATCATACTTCCATGAAACTCTATCATATCTTCTCTACCTATGGATCCCATCATATTAGCCATAGATTCATATCCATTCTCTCCCATTATATCAATCATTTTTTTATAGTCATCATCACTTATGTTATTCATAATATCATTCATAGAATCAAAATCCCTGTTTTCAATTGCTTTTGCTTCATCACTGAACCCGTTATCATTCATTATTTTTATCATATCGTTATAGCTCCCATTTGATTGAGCAACACTATTTTGATCATCCATCATTGAGTTTGTATAATTATTTGATGATTTATCGTCATTATTTTGCGAACTAATTATTGGTGTTTTGAAGTTGTCGATAGTTGTATCATTTTTAACAGTTGCATATGCAACTGAAACGCCGCCTACTGTTAGGATGCCGGCTATTACTAAAACCATAATTTTATTTTTCATTTAATACCACTCCTCTAATTGTTTTTCTCTATACATTTATTCTACTACTCAATTGTAGAGTAATTATGAAGATAATATATATCCTAATTAATACTTTTAAAATCATATAATAATAAAATGCCTAAGCGTTATATTTCATATAACACTTGGCATCATATATAACAACTGGTGCTAGAATAGAAATAGTACAATAGAAATTGAGAAAGTTCCTGATAAGTATTACAATAAAGATAATAGATGGAGGGACTTAATCATGAGAAAACAACACGATAAACAATTTAAAGAAGATGCTGTCAAATATTATA
>NZ_JAENWL010000033.1 GCF_016650095.1 Clostridium sp.
ACCTATAAGCCGAGTTCTGTATTAGACAATCATCTATCTAGGCCTATTGTTACCAATAGGCTCAAGCGATACACCCGAGAACGAGACGGGCAGTCCCAAAATGTTCTCCTATTCGATCTTGCTCCAAGTGGGGTTTACATAGCCGCAAAGTCGCCATTGCGCTGGTGAGCTCTTACCTCACCTTTCCATCCTTGCTAGTATATTCATATAGTTTAGCAAGCTAAACTATATGAATACCTTTAGCGGTATCTCTCTGTTGCACTTTCCTTAAAGTTACCTTCACTGGGTGTTACCCAGCACCCTGCCCTATGGAGCCCGGACTTTCCTCTCCTGAATTATTGCAAGCAATATTCAGCAGCAATTGTCTGGCTTACTCGCAAAATCAATGATACCATACTATTAAAACAAAATCAAATGGTATTTTTTTCTCTACATAGTTTTGTATGGATCCTGTGTATATTTTGAAACTATAATTTCATTGTCATATCCCTTTTCTAACAATTGTTTTTTGAATTTTTCTCCAAATATTTTGAACGGTTTCCACTCTGTTGCAAAATGACCCGCATCAATTAGCGCTATATTTTGTTCTTTTAGATCACTAACATGATGATATTTAGTATCCCCTGTAATTATACAATCTGCACCCATTTCTATGCTCTCATCAAAAAAATCTTCGCCACTTCCATTTATAATAGCAATAGTTTTTATTAAATCATTATCAGAACCAACATACCTTATAAATTCCGCGTTAAATGTTTTTTTTACTTTTTCACATAATTCTACGAGCTTTATAGGTTCATTAAGAAAAACTAATCTACCAAGCCCAGAATAACCTTTGTCATAATCTAAATTTTTTGATGGCTCAATAATCTTATATTTACTAAAACCTAAAATTTCAGTCGCAATATCATTTAAACCACCACGCGCAGAATCTAAATTTGTATGACTAGAGTATACATTTATACCATTCACAATTAAATCAATAATTTTTTTACCTACTAATGTGTCTGTAGTAATAGTTTTAGGTTTAATGAAAAGAAGCGGATGATGAGTCAATATAAAATTACATCCACAATCAACAGCCTCGTGAATTACGTCCAATGTGCAATCTAATGCAATTAGAATTTTTGTAACCTCCGCATCTTTGTTCCCAACCATGAGTCCTACATTATCATAATCTTCTTTTAGTATAGGACTAGCGAACTGCTGCATAATATGCTCAATCGTTCTTACTTTTAAAACCATTTTAAAAACTCCTTAAGTCTGATTATAATATGATAAAGCTGCTCTTTCCTATTATTCGATAAAATTGTATCATCATTTAAAGTATCATATACCTTTGAATATTTTTGTAATTTATATTCTATAAAGCTTTGCATTGTAAGGCTTTTTTTATCTAATAATATTTTACTTATCTCATAATATATACTATCTACTTCTACTGATTTAGTATTATATTTCACCTTAATAATCTCATAAAACTTACCATCATCTCTACATATTTCTTCATCAATGATATCATAGCCACTGCTATACAAATACTCCCTTAAAACCTCGGCATTCTGAACTGGTTGAAGCACCATATATTTAAAGTGTTTAACAACATCTAAATCAGCTTCTAAGATATCTCTTATTAAATTACCGCCCATTCCAGCAATAATAGCCACCTGTACTTCTTCCTTTTTAACTGTAGAAAGTCCACTCCCGAGTCTACAATCAATTTGCCCTGTAACATTATTTACAGTAATATTGCGTTTGGCTTTCTCAACGGGTCCTCGGTTTATATCAGATGCAATAGCGTTTTTTATCACACCGTTTTTGATTAAATAAATAGGAACATAACCATGATCCGTTCCTACATCTATAATACTATTACATTCTTCTATCATACTTACAATTGCTTTTAATCTTATACTGAGTTCCATAGTTTTCATCCTTATCTAAAATTAATTAGTATTTTAAACTGCATAATTAAAAATATCGTTGCCACAATTAGTGCCACATAAATATTTTTATATGCTGATTTTCTATCATATTTTGCACAAAAATAGCTTGCATAATACATACAAAAAAGTAAGGCCATATTTAATACGCCGTATATCATTTGGGTAAATGCAAATTGTTGCCCTGTACCTATTTTTATTGGGTTAAACTTTGCATCAAAGTTTAATGGCATAGTATTAGGTATCATATCTTTTAAATATAATATAAGTGGATTCATTGTTAATATTAATATTACAATACTTACTATAATTAAAGGTATAATAAAGTGCCTGTCTTTATGAAGGTTATAGCTATTATTTACTTTATATTTCCAAATGGCGGACTGCACACCGTGATATATTAAAGTTTCTTCAAATTTTTTATAATCCAAAGGCGAAATTGCATAATTTATACTTTTAGTTTTTATATAAAAGATTTTTTTATTATCTGTAACAAACATCCTAGATATTCCAATTTTATCAATTACAAATCTCCCCATTGCGAAGCTATTAGAGGCTATACCATAAAGTTTAACTCCTTTAATTATACCCGTTGACGTAGAATACCCATCAATCTCATTTATTGGTACAATTATTTTTTTTAATGACCCAATAAAATAAATTACAAGATTTTTGTCATCAATAGTACATTTACTGGATACATAAAGTACCATATAATATACTTGATATATATTACAAGCCACTAATAGAAGCTTTAATAGACTATCTACAATGTAGGAATTAGTAAATTTTAGTAATATTAAGATTAATATATTATATAATGCAGTCATGAGTATCATAGATACTAACCCGCGTCCTCGCTTTGATTCATAACTCTCCACCTAATCACCTTCTCAAGGGATATTATATCATAATTAAATCTAACTTGTAAGTGTATAACCATACTTTTCCACGAACATAAAAAACACCTTATTAAGGTATTTTCATCTTAATAAGGTGTTCTGATCTTATAAATAAGCTAATCTTATAAATAAGCTATTCTAATCTTATAAATAAGCTATTCTAATCTTATAACTAAGATATTCTAATCTAAATAATCTTTTAATTTTTTACTTCTACTTGGGTGTCTTAATTTACGTAGTGCTTTGGCTTCAATCTGCCTAATTCTCTCACGAGTTACGTTAAACTCTTTTCCAACTTCCTCCAGGGTTCTTGCGCGTCCATCATCTAGTCCAAATCTTAATCTTAAAACTTTTTCTTCTCTAGGAGTCAAAGTATCTAAAACATTTATCAGCTGTTCTTTAAGCATTGTGAATGCTGCCGCTTCTGCTGGTGCTAGAGCATCATCATCAGGAATAAAATCACCTAAATGACTATCTTCTTCTTCACCTATAGGAGTTTCAAGAGAAACTGGTTCTTGTGCAATTTTCATAATTTCGCGAACTTTCCCAACTGGCATTTCCATTTTTTCAGCGACTTCATCTGGTTGAGGCTCACGTCCAAGTTCTTGTAGCAATTGCCTTGAAACTCTAATAAGCTTATTTATAGTTTCAACCATATGCACTGGTATTCTTATAGTTCTTGCTTGATCGGCTATTGCTCTGGTTATTGCCTGCCTAATCCACCACGTTGCATAAGTACTGAATTTAAATCCTTTTCTATAGTCATATTTTTCTACAGCTTTTATTAGTCCTAAATTACCTTCCTGAATAAGATCTAAGAATAACATTCCACGTCCAACATATCTCTTAGCTATACTTACTACGAGTCTTAAGTTAGCCTCTGCGAGTTTTTTCTTAGCAGCAAGATCTCCCTCTTCATTTCTTTTAGCCAGATCAATTTCCTCAGCTGATGACAATAGTGAAACTTTTCCTATTTCTTTTAAATACATTCGAACTGGGTCATCTATAGAAATACCTTCTGGTATACTAACATCAAGTTCCTCAGTTTCTGGTTCAACCTCAGCTTGAGCTCCTGTCGCAGGTGCAGCAACTGCATGCATATCCCCAACGACGTCTATCTCCATGGATTCTAAAACTTCATAAACCTTTTCTATTTGTTCTGGACTTAATTCTATTTCATAAAGTTCATCCATTACTTCTTTATAAGTTAATGATCCTTTTTTCTTTCCCTTTTCAATAAGTTTTTTTACTATAGTCATTTTTGTACTTTTATCCTTCATCATATTACCTCCTTTCTAAATACTATAATTGTTTTATATTTCTTTGTAACTCTAAAAGTTTTTGCGCAAGTTTTATAGATTCTTCTAGCAGGCCTTTTGATTCATATTGTTTAATTTTATTCATAATTTCTTTTTTCGACTCCTCTAACTTGAATTTTTTCACTTGTTTTATGCAATCATTTATAAGCTTTTTATATTCTTCTTCATCGCAGGAAATCTCAATTTCCAAAGTATTTATCCATTCTTTTGTACACTCTATGTCATTACATCTAAATTCAATGTTTTTAATTTTTTCATCGTTATCTAAGTTTTTATACTCAACAATTAATGTATATATACTTTTATGACTTTGAAGTACTAATTGGTCTATGGGAATGTTTTCTGTAATATAATCACAATTTTCTTCATTTATAAACATAAATTTCAATAAATTTCTTTCAGCCTTAATATAAGCTGGCTCTAAATATAATTTTTGTCCAAAATCCTGTTGTGTATTCATTTTTTGCATTTTTTTTGATTTTTTATTGATTTCTTCACTTAATAAGTCATATAATGCTTGTTCTTTAATACCTGTATCCTCAGAAATCTTTTTTATATAGACATCTTTTTCAACAGGATCTAAATCTGTAATAATTTCAGTAACCTTTTTAACATACTTTATTATCATTTCACTATTTGAAAAATTTATTCCATCACCTGCTCTTTTAAGCCTATAATCTATTAAAAGAAGAGCAGCATCAACTAATTTTTGAAAAGCTTGCTTTCCATTGTTTTTTATAAATTCATCAGGATCCTTGCCCTTTGGAATTATAAGCACCCTTAAATCAAAGCCTTCATTTCTTAATATCTCTAGTCCCCTTAAAGTAGCAGCCTCTCCTGCAAAATCAGCATCAAATGAAATAATAACTGTATCTACATGTTTTTTTAATAATTTTGCTTGGTTAATAGTAAGTGCTGTGCCCAGCGAGGCAACAACATTTGAAAACCCATGTTGATGAAGTGAAATACAATCCATATATCCCTCTACAATTATTATTGTTCGAGATTTATTATTTTTGATTACAAAATTCAATCCATAAAGGTGTAATCCTTTATGAAATAATGGAGTTTCTGGTGAATTAAGATATTTAGGTTTTGAATCATCTAAAACCCGTCCTCCAAATCCAATTACACTGCCTTTAAAATCAAATACAGGAAACATTATCCTATTCCTAAATCTATCATAATATGATCCTTTAGGACTTTTAGCAATTAACCCTATATTAAATAAATCGAGTTCGGAGTAACCTTTCTTTTTTAGGAATAATAACAATCCATCCCATTTATCAAAGGAAAACCCTAAACCAAATTTCTTCATAGTAGCTTCAGCGATACCTCGGTTTGTGAAATATGCGCTAGCCTTCTTATCCTTTCTTAAATTATCATAAAAATACCTAGCAGCCGCAACATTAATATTGTACATTTTATTATACATGTCCTTTTGTACATTCGTTTCTTCATTATCTATTTCTATACTAATATTAGCTCTTTCAGCGAGTATCCTTGCTGCTTCAGGAAAAGTCATATTCCTATCCTTCATAATATAGCTAATTACATTCCCAGCTTCGCCGCATCCAAAGCATTTATAAATTTGTTTATCCTGGGATACAGTGAAAGACGGACTCTTCTCATTATGAAAAGGACAAAGGCCAGTATAATTTCTTCCCGCTTTTTTAAGTTTAACTCTTTCAGATATTACATCCACAATATCATTTTGTTCCTTTATTTTCCGGATGACATCTTCAGCAATCAATAGATTATTACCACCTTACTTATATAAATTCACAATATATTTTTATTCGACAAAAAAGTGTATTTTCCTTCTTTAAATCCATTTTTATTAATAATAATTTTGTTTGCATATACTATATTCTTTATAAAACACAAAATTCCTTCAATATTTGTATTTTTTATTTTTTTTTTATAAATTTCCAGTTGATTTTTTTTCCAAAAGAAGTAATAGTTTATTCTCAAATTCTAATATATAATAACTTTAGGCACATATATATTATTAAAAAGCATTAAACAGTAATCATCACTCATCCCAGAAATATAATCTGCTACCCCTATATATAAGCCTTCTTCCTCAACTATACTTTCGTAAAAGTCCGGCATTGCCTGTGGATTGTTATAGTAATATGTAAATACCTGCGTTACCACAAATTTTGCTTTTTCTCTTTCTATTTTTAATATTTCACCTTTGTATATATTTTTAAACATAAAATTTCTTAAATCTTTTAATGCACTATCAACGCTTTCACTAAGCGATACTCCTATAATGCCCTTATCTAAGTTATTTAATGTGTTATAAATACAATCTTTAACTAAAGTATCTATTCGCTTGCCGTGATTTATACCTAACCTGGCCGTAGCACTTTTAGGTAGCATTGAACCCACTAATAATCCCGCCCTTATGGAATCGTCTATGTCATGATTAACGTATGCAATCTTGTCGCTATACCTAACTACCTGACCTTCTAAGGTTGAAGCCTTCCCAATTTTTGAAGTAAGACCACTATGATTAAGAATTCCATCTAATACTTCTTCACTTAAATTAAGTCCCGCACCTAATTTTTCTATTTTTGTGAGCACTCTAATACTATTTTCGTTGTGTCTAAATCCTCCAGGCAAAATATCATTAAGAACCTCTTCACCATTATGAGCAAAGGGTACATGCCCTATATCGTGACCTAAAGCTATAGCTTCTATTAGATCACCATTCAATCCTATACCCCTCCCTATAGTTTTAGCTATCTGGGCAACTTCTAAGGTATGTGTTAATCTTGTTCTGTAATGATCACTGCTAGTCTTTATATATACTTGAGTTTTATGCTTAAGTCTCCTAAATGATTTACTATGTATTATCCTATCTCCGTCCACCATATAACAAGTTCTTACCTCATCCTTATCTTCTAATACACTCCGTCCCTTTGAGTTTAGGGATAACGCGCCATATCGTATAATGCTATTATCTTCATTAGCTTCTATTTTTTGGCGAATATTCATAAATTTCCTCCTAAATTTAAAACTCTCTCTGTAATTATTTAAATTTTCTTTAATTTAGGCATCTCCGAAAAAAACAATTGTCGGTTACTCTTGCTATTATTTTTTTAAGGATACATTAGTTAGTATTCTACATATCAAATTAATTTCCCTTTTTTATTATTAAACGTATAATATAGAATTTTTATTAATATTCTAATAATGAAATAATTTTTTAGGAGTGATAACATGCCCTCCACGGCTACAAACTCTAATAACATAACCTTATTATCCGAAGAAAATGTAAAAAAATACATTCTCCCTCAATATAACTTAGCTGATGCTGATATATCGCAAATTAAATTTAAAGATACAGATAAACAAAGAGCTGTATATAAAGTTCAATACTACGATGATTGCTATTGTTTGAAAAAAGTTTATTATTCTGTAAAAGATTTATTATTTGTGTATTCAGCTATAGAATGGTTATATAGAAATAATATCCATGTACCTCGTATACTTAAAACAAATACTAATAGCAGATTTGTAAACTATAATAATATGCTATTTATACTTACTCCCTGGGTTATTGGAACTAAATGCGACTACGATAATATTGACCATATACTAGCATGCAGTACCAATCTCGCAAGTATGCACAAGGCAAGTATTAATTTTAAACCTATGCTCGGTAGTTCATTAAAGGAGGACTACAGTACTTTGAGTAAATCCATATATAAGCATTATGAGAGTCTTCTTAATTTCTCTAATTTAGCTTATAAATATGATGATACCTTCTCAAAGCTATATCTTAAGCATTTTGATTTAGGTAGTAAACTAGCACATTACTCTGCAACCATCGCTTATGATATTAACCAAAACAATCTCACAAAGTCATTATGTCATCTCGACTATGTTAATAAAAATATTATCTTTGATACTAATAATCAAATATGGGTAATTGATTTTGATAAATGTAGAAATGATTATTGTGCTCATGACATATCATATTCTTTAAGGCGATTACTAAAAAGAGACAGCACAAAATGGGATTTAGAGCTTGCCATAAGTTTTCTAGAATTATATGATAAAATCCTACCTTTAACCTTGGATGATTATAAATATGTTCTTGTTTATTTAGCTTTCCCCCAACGATATTGGAAAATATCAAGAGATTATTATGGCAATATTAATAAGTGCAACAAAAAAGCCTTCTTAAATTTACTAGATAGCGCAACTAACAAGAATAAATATCAATTAGAATTTGTTGAAGGACTTAAACTCTATATTGAAAATAAATTCAAAAAATCCTAAAAACATCATTTATGAATACATCAAACTGATTTACATTAAATCGAAAGATATTGGACAAAATATCTTTGAGGTGATTTAAGTGAAATGTAATGTTGGTAGAACCGAGCAAATCATTAGAATTGTAATCGGCATATTAATCGTTTTTATAGGTTTATACTACAGAAGTTGGTGGGGTATTATTGGCCTCGTACCGATAATAACAGGCTCTATTCGTTATTGCCCTATTTATGACATCTTAGGGATTTCTACTTGCGATGTTAAAAAAAAGCAATAGTTCTCTGACCTATGGCCTTACAATGTAAGGCCATTATCTCTTTTATATCTAACCTTAATATTGCATCTTCGGAATTTATTTCTTGCAGAATTGTTAGTTTTGTTAAGGGTTCTATACCTTGATATTTTAATGAACATTGTATTTGAAGTACAGTGTTTCAAGCATTATTCGGTTTTAGTAATTGTGACGTTTTATTAGAATGTTCTGTCTTAATCAAAATTTTAAAAAACCAATCCAATTGATCAGATTCGCTATTTAGAGTTTTAATAAAATAGGGTATTGTATTTAAAATCAATAATGATTTTAAATACAATACCCATACTTTTTATAGTCTTTATAGTCTCAAAAGCTCATTGTATAAATCTTTTTAAGCTATGCTATACTATTTATTTTTTACTTGTTCTTGGATTATTTACTTCAGCTTGTGCAGCTGCAAGTCTTGCAACTGGAACTCTAAATGGTGAGCATGATACATAATCAAGTCCAACATTGTGACAGAATTCAACTGAAGATGGATCTCCACCGTGTTCTCCACATATTCCAAGTTTTATGTTTGGCCTAGTTGCACGTCCAAGTTCAACAGCCATTTTAACAAGCTTACCCACTCCTAATTGATCTAATTTCTGGAATGGATCAAATTCGAAAACTTTCTTTTCATAGTAATCCTTCAAGAAACTTGCAGCATCATCTCTTGAGAATCCAAAAGTCATTTGAGTTAAATCATTTGTTCCAAATGAGAAGAATTCTGCTTCCTTCGCTATTAAATCAGCTGTAAGTGCTGCTCTTGGTATTTCAATCATTGTACCAACCATATATTTCAAATCACTGCCACTTGAGGCTATGATTTCATCAGCTACTCTTACTACTATGTCTTTAACATATTTTAACTCTTTAACTTCTCCAATTAGTGGAATCATAATTTCTGGAACAATATTATATCCTTTTCTAGTCTTAACATCTATCGCAGCTTCAATAACCGCTCTAGTTTGCATTTCAGCTATTTCTGGATATGATACTGCAAGCCTACATCCTCTATGTCCCATCATTGGGTTAAATTCATGTAATGACTCAACAGTAGCTTTTAAATCTTCAAAAGTTATTCCCATTTCATTTGCTAATTCTTTTATATCTTCATCACCATGTGGTAAGAATTCATGTAGTGGTGGATCTAAGAATCTGATTGTAGCTGGTCTTTCCTCAAGTTCTTCATATATTCCTATAAAGTCTTCCCTTTGCATTGGCAATAATTTTGCAAGCGCCACTCGTCTTTTCGCTTCATCTTTAGCAACAATCATTTCTCTTATACCCATTATTCTATCAGCATCAAAGAACATATGCTCTGTTCTGCATAACCCTATACCTTCAGCTCCATATTTAACTGCTTGCGCGGTATCTCTAGGAGTATCAGCATTAGTTCTAACTTTTAAACTTCTTATTTCATCAGCCCATCCCATAAACGTTTCAAAATAACCACTTATTTCAGGTTCAACTGTTTTAATTACACCTTCATATACATTTCCTGTACTTCCGTCCATTGAAATAAAGTCACCCTCATGATATATAGACTGTCCAATTTGGAAGGTCTTAGTCTCTTCGTTAACTTTTATATCTCCGCAACCAGCAACACAGCATGTGCCCATTCCTCTTGCAACAACCGCTGCATGAGAAGTCATTCCCCCTCTTACTGTTAGGATACCTTCTGAAGCAATCATGCCTTCAATGTCCTCTGGTGAAGTTTCAAGCCTTACAAGAATAACTTTTTCTCCACTTTCATGTTTAGCTTTTGCATCTTCAGCTGTAAAACAAACTTTTCCACAAGCAGCTCCAGGAGATGCTGGCAAGCCTTTAGCTATTACTGTAGAGTTCTTTAATTCTTCTGTATCAAAGTTAGGATGAAGTAATGTGTCTAGTTGTTTTGGTTCAACCTTCATCATAGCTTCTGTCTTTGTTAACATGCCATCTTCAACAAGTTCCACGGCAATTTTGAGTGCTGCTTGTGCCGTTCTCTTTCCATTTCTTGTTTGCAGAAAGTATAATTTACCATCTTCAATTGTAAACTCCATATCTTGCATATCTTTATAATGGTTTTCAAGAGTATTAACAATATTCATAAACTGGTCATATACTTTGGGCATATCTTTTTCAAGCTGTGATATCTCTTGTGGTGTTCTTATCCCTGCAACAACATCTTCACCTTGTGCATTCATTAAGTACTCAGCATATATTCCTTTTTCTCCAGTAGATGGATTTCTTGAGAAGGCAACACCCGTTCCTGATGTTTCTCCTTTGTTACCAAATACCATTTCTTGAACACTTACTGCAGTTCCCCAACTACCTGGAATATCATTTAATCTTCTATATACATTAGCTCTGGGATTATCCCATGATCCAAATACTGCCTTAATGGCCTCTATTAATTGGCTACTTGGGTCACTTGGAAACTCTTCACCTTTATCTTTTTTATAAAATACTTTAAATTTTTTAACTAATTCTTTTAAATCGATAGCATCTAGTTCAGTATCAAATTTCACGCCTTTTGCTTCTTTCATCTTATCCATTATGTTTTCAAAGTTTCTTTTTTCAACGCCCATTACAACGTCAGCAAACATTTGGATAAATCTTCTATAAGAGTCATAAGCAAATCTTGGGTTATTTGTTAACTTCGCCATAACTTCTACTGTAGCATCGTTTAATCCAAGATTTAAAATTGTATCCATCATACCTGGCATTGATGCTCTAGCTCCAGATCTAACTGATACAAGCAATGGATTTTCTAAACTTCCAAATTTCTTTCCTGTGATTTTTTCAAGTTCTTCCATTTTTTTGTTGATTTCACTAATAATTTCTGGTGCGATTAATTGACCATCTTCATAGTATTTATTACAAGCTTCAGTAGTAACTGTGAATCCCTGCGGTACCGGAATATTAATATTTGTCATTTCTGCAAGATTTGCACCTTTTCCACCTAAAAGATTTTTCATTGAAGCATTACCTTCACTAAAAAGATATACATATTTTTTATTTGCCATTCGATACAACCCCTTTTGTTATAAATTATATATGATAACGGGTATAAAAATGTTCCATATGGAGCAATTTAGTACCCATATTCACTCACTTTAGTTACTTAGCCATTTTCGCCCATTTTAACAAATAATCTTGTGATATTTGTTTTTGATATTTTGCCCACAATTTGAAATGTTTCTTTCCCATTTTCAAATTTTCTATCTACCACAGGCAAGCTATCTACTTCGTGTTCTATAATCTTTTGTGCGGCTAAATAAACACTATCTTCTTTTTCAACAAGCACTATGTTCGGCATTCTAGTCATTATAATTCCTACAGGTACTTTATGCATATCTGTGCCACCCATAGCGATTTTAAGAAAGTCTTTTCTAGATACAGCTCCAACTAAATTGCCTTCATTGTGTACAAATAAAGTACCAACATCATTTAAAAACAAATGTACTATAGCATCGTAAACCATGGTTTCTTCTGTTACCATTATAGGCTTTGACATTACATCATTAACCTTAATATTTCTTATATAATCATAAACTAAACTGTAAGAGGGTTTCTTTGAATACATATATCCAACCTTGGGCCTTGCTTCTAAAATGCCTGTCATCGTAAGTATTGCCAAATCTGGTCTTAGCGCTGCCCTTGTAACACCTAACTTATTAGCTAGCCGTTCACTTGTAATAGGTGGATTTTCTTTAACTAATCTTATTATCTCTTCTTGTCTTGGTGTTAATTTTATTTTCCACACCTCTTTCTTTTTCAACTTGTTAAACATGGAATACATTTGCAATAAAAACGGTTGCATAAATTCTATTATGCTAAAATTTTACATGCCATTTTTTACATTGTACCACAATATTAAAATAAAATGTAGAGTTTGTAAATTGCTTTTTACATTAAAATTTTAGAATATTCCCACATTAGTATATTATTCTTAGATTTCCTCCATTTTTCTCTAAATGTTATCTTTGTAATATGTCATGAATTTTGATCTTATTTCTATTGTTATTAATAAATTTTCACAAGAAATCTTAAATAATAATATTTATTCTGTAAGTGGCGTGAAAATAAATAACAAGTCAAAGTAAGTCGTAAAATAGACGAGCCTAGAATAGGTTATGCTATAATAGACTAGGCTAGCATAGACTCGTATACTGACTTCTTATTAACTTGAATGTCCATAAAAGCCACCAAGTAAGACTTGCTGGCTTTTATGGACATTCATATTTAACTATTTGCATAGTGAGAATTTAAGAATAAAATCATTCCTTTTCTTCTTTTTCTTCTTGGTCCTTTTCTTGCTTTTCTTTTTCGCTATCAAACTTAACCGTATATTGGTATACATTTTCACTATTATCATCTTTGTTATCTTTACTATCTTTGCTAAAAATATCTCTTTTTTCGTTAAACTTTTCTTTTACCTCTTCACTTATATCGCTCATTTTATCTCTTACATCATCAACTGTATTTTTAATAATACTGTTAATAACTTCTACACTACCATCTGCTTTTGTTATTTCAACAGTAATTCTTGTGAGCACTGCTGTTAATACGCCTATACCAATTAACGCAGGTAATGCAGTCGTAAACAATCCAGTAAATACACCTGCTGCAATACCCGCATTAACAGGTATATCTACAACTACAGTATCATCTTTTTTGATTTTTATCCTTGTAACGTTACCTTTTCGTACTATTTCCTTTATCGCTGCTAAAAACTCATCCTTAGTATTATACATTTCTTCCATATTAAATTTAGCAGATTTGTTTTCTTTTGCTTCGATGTAAATAAGTGCATTAACTACGTCACCACCACACTCTTCTAATGCTTCCTTAGCATCAGTGTATGAAACTCCTGTTCGTTCTTTAATAATATCAATCTTTTCTAATGTGATTTCTGCCATTAAAATCATCCTCCTTATAATTTTTCCACAGAATACAACAATTGTTAATTATTCTTGTATTCCAGTAATCATCCTTATTAACTTTCCTTTTGAAATGCTGTTAAATAATTATACATTTCTAAACTCCTTGGACTCCGTGCGTAATTTTGGGAAATAATAAAAGATAAAGTTTTATATAACTCAATCTTGGATATTTCCGAAACAACTATTCTATTAATTTTATCCATACCAAAATTATTTATGAATTTTAATGTATTATATGTAGGGTTTGAAATATATATACTATTTAACTTTTCACAATCTTTACAAATGGGACCATAAGATTGCATATCAATATTATTAGACATAGTTATTTTCTTTCTACATTTAACACATTGGCTAAAATTCAATTCATAACCTGTTGCCTTTAGCAGTTTTGTTTCAAACGCCCTGGCTAAAATTTCTATATCAACAGCATCATTTTTTATAAAATAAAAAGCAGTCACCAAATCTTTAAAAAGTTCTTTATTAACTTCATCACTTGGAAGTGCAATATCAATTAATTCATTAAAATACGATGCGTAAGTAATTGTGTCGAGGTTCCTTAATAATTGCTGAAAAGAATCTATAATTGTTATTTCATTTATTGTATATAAATTTCTACCTTTGAATAGTACAAATTCTCCATAGCTGCAAGGTAATGTTGATGCTATATATTTACTTTTATTTTTTCTCGCACCCTTTGCTATAGCAGTTATTTTGCCAAAATCCTCACTAAAAAGCCAAACTAACTTATCGTTTTCTTTAAAATCTTGTGTCTTTATTACAATAGCTCTAGTTTTTAAAATTGACAGAAAATCATCCCCTATTTATACCCGAGCTCCTTCAAAATACTTGAAGTATCTCTCCATTCTTTCTTTACCTTTACCCATAATCTTAGATATACTTTTTCACCTAAAAACTTCATTACATCTTGCCTTGCATAAGTAGAAATTTGCTTCAGAGTTTTTCCACCTTTTCCAATTATTATGCCCTTATGTGAATCTTTTTCACAAAGCATGTTAACTTCAATATTATAAAGGTTATTTTTATCTCTTTTCATGGAAATAATTTCTACTGCGATTCCATGAGGCACTTCCTGGGATAATAGTTTCAAAGCCTTTTCTCTTATAATTTCAGTTATAATAAATCTTTCTTGCTGATCTGTGATCATATCTTCTGGGTAGTATAAAGGTCCCTCTGGAATATTCTCCGCTATAAGTTTAGTCACTATATCGACATTTTTACCTTTTATGGCAGCTATTGGTATTACTTCTTTAAAGGTAAAATACTGAGAATAACTTTGAATAGTTTTAGCAACTCTCTCTTGAGTATTCTCGTCAATCTTGTTAACTAATAAAAATACTGGAATATTTGAGTTTTTTAACTGTTCGAGAATGTGCATATCGCCACCTTCAATTTCATCACCTGGCGTGGTTATAAATAATATCACATCTACTTCACTAGTAGATTGTTGTGCTACTTTAACCATATATTCTCCGAGTTTATGTCTAGGTTTATGCATTCCTGGAGTATCTACAAATATTATTTGAGAATCCTTAGTTGTTAAAATTGTTTGTATATTATTTCTTGTAGTTTGGGGTCTATTAGACACAATTGATAATTTCTCCCCCATAATGTAGTTTATTAATGTAGATTTTCCTACATTAGGTCTTCCGATAATAGTTACGAATCCTGATTTAAACATATATCCTCCTTTTGTTATCTTAAGCAAATAGTATAATTTTTCTATATTACTTTAATAAATGTTCTTTTGTAAATGCACCTGGCAAAATTTCTTCCATAGTCTTGATTATATAATCATCTTCATTTTTCACTAATATAATATGGATATCCGATGCCGCAAATTCCACTATAACCTGTCTGCAAATGCCACAGGGATAGGTATAAGTTGACATGTCGCCAACTATTGCAATAGCTTTAATTTTTTTATGCCCTTCAGATACAGCTTTAAAAATTGCAGTTCTCTCAGCGCAATTTGTAGCACCATAGGAAGCATTTTCTATATTGCATCCAGTATATATCGAACCATCACCAGTTATAACGGCTGCACCTACCTTGAAGTTTGAATATGGCACATAGGCATTTTCTCTTGCATCTATTGCAATCTTAGCTAACTTTTTATAATCCATTAAAACACCCCTATAAAAATAATTTAACTGTGACATCACGTTTACGTGAACCAGTTTCGTATACATAAAAAATCACATATACGTTAAACCCCACATATTAAAGCGATTTTTCACGTATAGTAATTATATCACTAAATGTTAGTATTTCAATAATATTATGATTTTCTGAAATAAAAAAGTATATTATCCTAAGATTTTAAATAGTAATAATGTTAATAAAGTCCCAAAAATCGCACCAAAAACCACCTCTAATATAGAGTGAATTTCTGAATCAACCCTACTCTGTGCTACTATTCCAGCTATAAAATAAGAAAG
>NZ_JAENWL010000293.1 GCF_016650095.1 Clostridium sp.
AATATAATCTTCATTAGAATAAAATCCATCTCCTCTATTCATTTTCCCAATACTTTTAACAATATTTAATGCTAAACTAGGTTTTTCCGCAATTATTAATTTTGCCAATTCTATCACTCACTTTCTGTCTAATTTTTTATTTGATATAGTCTATTCTGCTCCGCTCTCCATGATGGACACCTTGTCACTCCATTACTATGCGTGACCACTTCCATCATTACGTTTGGTACTTGTTTATTTTTTTGTTTAGACAAATTAATAAGACTACACTTAAAAATAAGCGTAGCCTTTATATTTTTATTCATTTCTCTCAATTTCATTTTGTAATTTTTCATAATCTTTTTGATTCTTATGATGCTGATAATCATTTTCTATAAGTTTCCCGATTTTTTTTAAGCTTACAGCCACAATTGAATTTTTAATTAATGCTTTTCTATCTGTTTTGCTTAGTTTATTTTTATATTTTCGCCCATTCAAACTATAATCATACTCTTTAATTTCTTTTAAAATTGTGTTCCCCATTCTAGTTCTCAGGTCTTTAATTTTAGTGTCATAATATTTTTTATAAGAATTGCTCTTCCCTTCCCCATAAGCTTCTTTTAAATTTAGTTCCTGTTTTTTTAATTCTTCTTTTAATTTTAAAAAATCATCCTTATGATATTTTTCTATATAAATATATGTCATTTTATCTATTAAAGGCCTTACATGATTTATAGTATTATAATTGTAATTCCATTGTTTTCTATCCTCTGGTAACTTACTATGTATTTCAATAAATAATTTTTTAAGCTTTATGTTATCTAAAGATTTTACTTTCTTTTTATTTTCAATTATATCTTCTCTTAGTATGTCATTTATTTTTTTATATTGTATATTATTATTTATAATCCCATTTACAACTTTAGATTTCATTGCAAGTATAGATTTTGGTTTTCGTTTTCCTCTTTCTTTACTTGGGTTTAGTTCAACAGTTGAAACGTGAACATGAATATTATCGGTATTATAATGAATGTCAGCACACCAAATTGCTGAATCACCTAATTTTTCTTTATTAAGCATTTCATTAGCCGAAGTTCTTATAACTTCTTTTAATTTTCTATTGTCTAATACTTTGTTTTTACTATCATAAATTCCATGTTTCTCAAGAAATTTATTATCAAAACTTATTACATCATGCCACATAATTCCACCATTTTCTTGGCACTTATTAAATAAGTTTTTTAGTTTATTTTTTTCTGTGGAATCTAATATATCTTTATTATCTGTAAATAAACCTATATCAGATTTTGAATTAATACTCTTAGCTTTTTTTCTATCCATGTAATCAATCATCCCTGAATATTCTAATTTATTTATAACCGAATACTTTTCATCTACTATTTCTTTTTCTCGTTTAAACTCATCTGATTTTAATTCTAACTCCTTAATCTCTTCTAAAATGAATTTTCTATGTGGGTTTATAATTTTATTTTCTTCAATTAATCCTTTTTCTGTGATTTCTAACTTACCGTTATTTTCTTTAATAAAACCATATTTAATATTATTATTAATTCTTTTATTAATATAATCATAATTGTACTTTCCTTCTTTAGTTTCAATATTAAAATCAGTTGATAGCTTTATCTGTATGGATTTTAAGTATTTATTATCCCTTACAAGTTTTAAAATTTTACTAGAGTCATAACTTGTAAACTCAAAGTCACTAAAATTTTTCATCTCTTCTTTTGCTTTTTCACTAAGTTTATACTTATTATTTTCATTTTTGGTAACGTAATTTAAAGATTCTAGCTTCTTTAATCTTGTAATAATTCTTTTCTTTTCTATTTCAAGTACATTAATATCTATTTTTTTGTGAGTTTTACTAAAACTTTTTTCAATATTTTCAATTAAGAATTCATCATTTTTATTAAAGAATTTTTTAATAATATAATTTGAATCATATCTTGATAACTTTTCTTTTTTCTCAAATAACTTTTGCTCAAAACAAATCATATTTTTTAGTTTTTTATCTTTAACTAATACATTTATATCTGTACTGCCGCTGGTGTTAATAACGCCAAGTATCTTTTTTTCTATATTATTAAGATCCACGCCTTTAATCGTTAATGCAATATTATCGTTTGTTATTGCTTCTTGCCTGTCCATATAATCAACCATTCCAGAAAATTTATTTGCATTATCATGTGTGATAAATTTTGATACTACAACTACACCTACCATTTCTCACCTCTATTTATTGAATTTTTTAATGTTACTATTTGCAATTTCTTTTTCTACTTCTTCATATGCTTTTGAAACTAGACCAGATGTAAATTCTGATGTAGATACAAAATCTTTTTCTTGATAATTCCCTTTCAAACAAATTGAATTACTAATCTCTAATTGTATTTTAGATAACTTATTTAAATTGTTTACACCTAATAGTATTTTTTTTAATGTGTTTTCTAATATGTTAGATATATTTTTATGTTCAGTAAGAATTTGTGATAAGGCATAACTCGGTTTAATTTCATGTTCTTTAGATATTGTATTTATATAATTAATATCTTCATCTAACAATTTAAATTCTTTTCTTGTCCTTTCGGTTGTCATAATTTATACCTCCTCATCTAGTATAAAATCTGTTCTAATTTGTGATAATACATTGGTATTTTCTTTAATTAAAAAAGATAATTGATTTACTAAGTCTACATATTTAGTTTCACTTTCCTTAATATTATCTATTACACTTAAAGTTTCTATATAATTTTTCAGAAATTGTTGCCGAGATAATCCTTTTTCTTTTGCAACTTCATCAATTCTTTGGATAGTAATAATATCAAGATTTCTAATTTTAATTTCCATAAGCTCTCCTTTTTTCTTGTTTTTTAATAACCTAAATTTCGGTATAAATATTAGTTTAAACGGTGACCCTCAGTTCTTTGTATGAGCATAAGGGGTTTTTGTCCCCACCTAGGGTGTGGAGTTAGGCAAAGCCTAACAAAACAGTGGGTTCATAATTTTATATGTTTTCGTGTGTACACACGTATCTTTTTAGAAGTTATTTTTACAGTTTATAGGTGTTGTCGTGTGTACATACGTACCTTAAAAATACATGAAAATCTTAAATATAGGCTATTTTTTTATAATATTATTTACCTTTTGTAATATCATCAACCTTTTGTTCTAGCTTATTTATTTTTTCTATAAGTGAAGATTTAGTTATTTGTAAATTAGCATTTTGCTGTTCATTATCAGCTATTTTTGCTTTGTAACTATTGATTTTTTGATTTGTATTATTTTGTTCTTCTTTGATTTCATATTTGTATTGACTGTTTAAACTATTGATTTTTTCATTAGCCATAGTGATTAGATCTTCATTGCTTTTTATCTTATTATTAATAGTAATTACGTCCTTATCTATATTATTAATTTCAGTTTTAGTTATATTAATAAGGTAGTGTTTTTGTGTTTCTGATTTAAGCCTATTGTTAATTTTTACTTTTCTATAGTCACAATATAATGTAGTAGAGACGTTTTTAATTGCATTGTTACTGCCATTACTTATATCATTACCAACTGTACTTGAACTAAAATCATCTGTAGTTATAGTACTAGTGTCTATATTTATATTTGAATCTGAGCTTGAATTTTGAATAACTTTTAATGCAATAGCCTCATAATTTTCTGGTATGTTTTCAATCCGAACAATATAAATATTATCTGTATTTAAAATTGTTCTTACAGTTAATTTCTTTTTTACATTAACTTTAGCCTTAGCAGAAAAATCAAGTTTTGTTACAAATAAATTTCCAGAATCTTTATAAGATAATTCTATTTCCATAAATTTTTTATTTTCGTTATACTCCCATCTGTTTATAGATAATTTTATAGATCCTGCATTTATTTCCTTGCCTAAACTGCTATTCATAACAGTAGAGTTATCAGGTAATATACTATTTGCATTAAAAAATATAAAATACATAATTATTATAAAAACAAATGAAACATAATAGAAAATTGATTTGTTGTTTTTTACACTTGCTTTTGAATATGCTAGATTTTGAATCATATTTTATTTTCACCTCACTTTAATTAATAAACGGTGTATTTTTCAATGGTTTATTAACTAATAAATCATCAACTACCCATTTATTATCAACATTTCTTAATTTCAATTCTATTAAGATAGGTGATGTACTATCTGTTTTATTTACTTGCATTCTTTGATCAGCTAACACTAGTACACTTACATTGTTATCATCTTGTATTGTTTTAGAATATAGTCTAATATTTTTAATGGAAATTTTGTAATTAACATCACTTTGCAACTCATCATCTTTGGTAGGTTGTAGTTTGTTTATCAAGTAAGTAGTTGAGTAAGGTTTTATGTTGTCATAAATTTTACCCTTACTCAAAGCATCATAGTTAAAAAAAGCATTTAAAAATTGAATTGAAACTTCATTTACTTGTGCTATTCTATCACTATCTTTTGTATTTATTTTCTTGTTTAATTCACTTATTATATTTTCATTGTTTTTTATTTTATCTTTTGTACTTATAAGATTTTTTTCACTTGAAATATAGTTTCCATAATTTTTATAGTTCATAATAATTACTGTTGTTAATGATATTATAAAAATTATATTACTTATAATTAAAAATTTATTTACTTTTTTATTATCAAATCCCATATATATCCCCCCTAATTTCAGTTCTCATTATACTTTCCAAACCCAGCAAAATCAGACCGATTATAGCTCTGAATTTTAACAACGTCATTGCTCTTAGGTGCATTTATCATTACACCTTCTCCGATATACATTCCTATGTGATGTATGCTTAAAACG
>NZ_JAENWL010000288.1 GCF_016650095.1 Clostridium sp.
TATCCTTTTTCAGTCATTAATTTCTTAGCATGTTCTTCTGAAAAGAAAGAACCTACTGGTTTAGTTGGGTTCTTAAACCCTGCATCATTTTGGTCAACTATTACTTGAGTAACTACTGTTGCAACTTCCTTTTTTATGCCTCTTTTTCTCATTTCCGCTCTAATGCTTTGTTGTAAATGATATCCTATATAACCTTGACTCATGGCGCCACATTCTGGAAAAGGCATTATCGGACTGTTTTCATGTATTGAAGTAGCTGCTTCATAAGTAGCTACAAGTTGACCTACTTGAGGTCCATTACCATGAGCAACAATTACCTCATGCCCCTGTTCAATTAAATCTACAATAGCCTCCGAAGTTTGTCTTGCTGTTACGAGTTGTGCTTCTGCTGTAGTATCTTTTGGATTTGCTTGAAGGGCATTACCACCAAGTGCTATTACTATTCTTTCCATATTCATATCTCCTTTTATTTTAATTTAAAATTTATTAACTTTAGTATAGATTTTTATACTAAGAACCCCTTTTCATAATTTAAATAGCGACTTTTCCCGTAGCTACTTGATAAATAATATATATTGCTCCAAAAGCAATTAAAGCAGTCATTATCCATTGTCTTTTTGCTAACCAATTCTTTTCACCATTTTCTTTTCTAGCCATGGCGAAAAAAACAATTCCAGGAATATAAGCTATAAAGCAAAGTAGAGTATAATTTATACCTGAAGCTACAATTGCCCAAATTTGAAAAATTGCCGCTATAAAACCTATCATAATTTGTTTTATTTCACCTTTTTCATGTCTATCTATATAAGATATTTTAAATTGATACATTCCAACAAATAAATAACAAATTAATATTGAAGCAGTACAGAGAGAATAAGCAAATTGGTATGCTTTATCTGTAAATAAGAAAGTAAAAAGAAATAGTTGAATTAAGGCCGCTGTGATCATCAAAGAAAAAGTAGGTGAACCAGCTTTATTTACTTTACCAAATATTTTTGGCAGTAATTTTGCACGAGCCATTAAAAGAGTTGTTTCAGCTGGTAGCATCGTCCAAGATAACCATGCACCTAAAATTGAGATTATTAAACCTATGTTTATGAATGTGGCTCCCCACGATCCAACAACGTCTTTTAAGATAAAAGCCATTGCGGGAGTGGCTAAGTTTGATAATTGATCTTTGCTCATAAGGCCATAAGGAATCATGGACGTTAAAACATATATAATTAACAAACCTACTAATCCAAGAATAGTTGCCTTGCCAGCGTCGGATTTCTTATTAGCACGGGAAGACAGCATTGAAGCTCCTTCTATACCAACAAAAACCCACATCATAACCATCATACAGCTTTTAACTTGTGTGAATACATCTGAAAAGTTAAAATTAGTAGATACATTTCCCCAAAAATGATATGAAAATAAATCTACCTTAAAAGCTATAATACCTATGACTATGAATAAAAAGATTGGGATTAATTTAAATATTGTAACGATTGTATTTATAACAGCGGCGTCTTCAACTCCTCTATTAACTATAAAAGTAAGTGACCACATAAAAATACTAGCACCAATAATTGATGGAATATTTTGACCATTTCCAAAGACAGGAAAGAAGTAAGAAAGCGTACTCATAAGCATTGTGGCAAAGGCTACATTTCCAAGCCAAGCGGATAACCAGTATCCCCATCCACTAATAAAACCTCCAAATTTTCCGAAGCCCTCTTCCGCATAGCTGAATATACCATTTAATTCAGGCTTTTTCATTAATAAATTATTAAAAGATAACGATAACATTAAAATACCAAAACCAACAATTACCCATGCAATAATTACTGCTCCTGCAGCAGCACCTGATGCTAAGTCACTAGATATATTAAATATACCTGCACCTACTGAGGAACTAATAACTAGTGCTATTAATGAAAATAAGCCTAGTTTTTTTGAACTATCAGACATTTAAACCCATCCCTTTATCGTATTTTTTGTATAGTACAAATTCTTTTGGCGAGAGCAAAATTTTACCCTCGCCAATTAAATCTATGTATATTGAAAACATAATCCAATTAGAAGATCGCTATCAATATAACTTTTTCAAACTATTGTTCATTAGTCACCAAGTGTAGCAACCATAACTGCTTTGATTGTATGCATTCTGTTTTCTGCTTCATCAAATACTATAGAAGCTTCACTTTCAAATACTTCATCTGTAACTTCAACGCCATTCATTCCAAATTTTTCAAATACATCTCTGCCAACTCCAGTTTTTAAATCATGATATGCTGGTAGACAGTGCATAAATTTAGTATCTTTATTACCAGTAAGTCCCATCATTTCTTTATTAACTTGATATGGTTTTAATACACTAATCCTTTGTTTCCAAACTTCATCTGCTTCACCCATAGAAACCCATACGTCAGTGTAGATAACATCCGCATTTTTAACTCCTGCAGCCACGTTATCTGTAATAGTAATTTTTGCTCCTGTTTCTTTAGCAATTTCATTACATTTTGAAACTAATACCGCTTCTGGGAATAAACTCTTTGGTGATACGATTCTAAAGTCCATACCCATTTTAGCTGCACCTATCATAAGTGCATTTGCCATATTATTTCTACCATCGCCAGTATAAACAAATTTAATTTCGTTTAGTGGTTTTGAAAAGTGTTCTTTTATAGTTAGAAAATCTGCAAGAATTTGTGTTGGATGATCTTCAGTTGTTAATCCGTTCCATACAGGTACTCCTGCATATTTTGCTAAGTCTTCAACTATTTCTTGGCCATATCCTCTATATTCTATTCCGTCATACATTCTTCCAAGAACTCTAGCAGTATCTGCTACAGATTCCTTTTTACCAATTTGAGTTCCTGTAGGTCCAAGGTAAGTTACATGTGCTCCTTGGTCTAGTGCGCCTACTTCAAATGCACACCTTGTTCTTGTAGAACTTTTTTCAAATATCAGTGCAATGTTTTTACCTTTTAATGTTTGTGTCTCAGTGCCTGCATATTTAGCTCTTTTTAAATCTCTAGCTAAATCTAAAAAGTAGTTTATTTCCTTTGGAGTAAAGTCCATCAAAGTTAAAAAGTTTCTGTTTCTTAAGTTAAACATAATAAATTCCTCCTAATATTGTTGTTATTTTTTTATAAGTCATCTCTATTTAGTGGCATACTCATACATCTTGGGCCGCCTCTTCCTCTTGAAAGCTCGGCACTTGGCATTGTTATAACTGTTATACCACGTTTTGTTAAAATTTCATTTGTTACATAGTTTCTTTCATAAGTTATAACCTTTCCTGGTGCAATAGCAAGTGTATTTGATCCATCATTCCATTGTTCTCTTGCAGCTACAATAGAATCACCACCACCGCATCTTATTAATTCAACTGAAGGCAACTTTAATGCGGATTTCAATATATTTTCTAGTATATCTTTTTCTTGGTTAATAATTAATTCTCCATCAACGCCTTTTGTAATTTCAAAAACATTAAGCGGTCCTTCTATCTCTGGATGAATTGTAAATTTATCATAATCAACCATTGTAAATACAGTATCAAGGTGCATAAATGCTCTGCATACTGGTATCTCAAATACTAATACTTTTTCGAAAGAAGCATGTTTTTCGAACAAATTCCTTGCTACAATTTCTATAGCTTCAGGTGAAGTTCTTTGACTACATCCTATTGCAAGAGTTGTTGCGGATAATATAAGCTCGTCCCCACCTTCAATATTATTGGGAAGGGTTCTATCATACCAAAGTGGGACTTCATATTCTTTGAAAGAGCTATGATATTTATGAATAAATTCTAGGAACAACGTCTCACGTCTTCTAGCTTCAGTTTGCATAGTATTTATAGTAATACCATTTCCAATTGAAGCCCCTGGATCGCGAGTAAAGTAAAGATTAGGCATAGGATCTAAGTAGAATGGATACTGGTTTCCTATTAAACCTCTAAGAGAATACATATCCTTAACATCTATCTCGTTTTTTCTAACACCAGCCATAAGAATATCGATCATTTCTCTTGTAGGCTTGGACATCAAATAGTCATATAGAGATTTATATATTTCTTTATTACTAATGTGACTTTCTTGTAAAAACTGTTGTAAAAATATTTTTTTTATCTTATCATCATTTAAAGCATCAGTAGCAAGTTCTTCTAAATAAAGAACCTCCACATCGTTTTCCTTTAATATTTTAGCGAATATATCATGTTCTTTTCTAGCCACGTCTAAATAAGGAATATCATCAAAAAGTAATCTCTCAAGAAGAGCAGGCACTAAATTTTCTATCTCTCTGCCGGGTCTATGTAGCATTACTTTATTAAGTTTTCCTATTTCGGAAGTTACATTTATAAAAGATTTCATTTAATTTCCTCCTATATCGGTTTTTGTTTGCACCATCATTATAAGGTTTACGATTTCATAATTAAAATCTCATATTTGGGTGTAAATGCATATATATCCTACTCGCGAGTATTGATATAAATTTAACAATAAGTTTACGCGTTTAAGGTCTTATTTACTCAGTAATACTACATGTATCAACGTTTGAATTTTAAAATTCACGGTTTCATTGTATATATATTCACAAACCTTTAATTTGTTATGTATAACCATAAAAACAAGGCATAAATATCCAACTAAACTTTTTTTTCATATTTATACCTATAAATGTATAAAATAATCCATCTAAAAGTTAGGTAGTTCCTAAATGATTAATTGTTATATTAGCCATTGTTCATAAAAATTCATTTAATTCCATTATATTCAATTAAAATCCACATTAATTTTATTAATTTACATTTTGTTCATAACTTTTCGATTTAAAAGTAATAATGACAACCGAAATAAAAAATATATATTTCAACAGCTGTTGATTATTATAAAACGAAAAAA
>NZ_JAENWL010000352.1 GCF_016650095.1 Clostridium sp.
AGGGTTAACACCTTCTTTTTTTATACAATGAATTTTGACCGTTATAATACATTGAACGTTACAAGTCAACACGTTATATTACATTCAAATTGAAATTTTTAAGGAATGGGCAATAGCTTCAATGTGAAAGTAACTCAATTAGTATTGTGTTACTTTCACATTGTTAAATAAATGTATAAAATTTCAAAATAAATGGTTGACTTTGCTATAAAAGAGCAATATAATATTAGTAATTTAGTAATTTAGTGAATTACTAAATTACTAAATAAAGGAGAGATCTTTATGAATGAATTAAATACACTTAAAGTCCCTAATCATTTAAAGCATAAACCTATCTACGAGATAAATAATTACAGTTTAATAGATGGACCATATGTTGGTGCTTCGGATGCATTAGGATTATCAATCGGCTTAGCACAATGGAATGAAAGAGGTCGTATGGATATTTCAGCAAAAGTTTGGAGACACACAGGAGATCAAAGTAAAGGATATGAAGGCGGAAAATGGTCAAGGCAATCTGAAGAACTACCACTTCATAGAGCATTAGATTTATCTATTTTTATTTGTAAAATAAAAGAAATGAGAAGCCAACAACTTAATACTAAAGAAATTAAAATTCAGGGGAATAAAGTTAGTATAGAAAAGTCTAAAAACAATGAGCATATAGTTCAAGATTTAAGCTCGTTAGATAAATATTTAGAAGAAAACGATGAATATATTGATATGCGTTTGAAGGAATTAGCAAGTACATTAAAAGATTTAGGATATTGATTTATATTTAATATAGTATGGACACATGGCAATAATTATTTTAATGCCGTCTAAAAAAGAAGTTCAAATCGGGAAATATGTTGAATTGTTTGTGTTTAAAAAGGAAGGAGAAAATAAAAATGAGTAGAGAAACATATCTTTGGAAAATGAATGTTAAAACAGATTGTATTAAAGGTGTAGATCCATTTGAATTTTGTAAAACTAATAGCATACTTGGTTGTGGATGGCGATTAAAGGATAAAAATGGTGGAAGAATAACTCCTAAAGATATTGAAGAATGTGAGAAATTAGGTAGGCAGCAGCATAATACCAGAGGCTTTATTGTTTCTATTCACGCACTTAAAGAGATAGAAAAAGATGATTTAATATGGACTAGACATAGGGGGATATATTATATATGCAGGGTAACAGGTAAATGGAGACATGATAATAGGGACGCCAATTACGATGCGGATGTTTTAAATATTATAGATGTTGAATTTGTAGAAGTAGGAACAATAGAAAATGTACCTGGCAAGGTAATAAATTCATTTAGAGCAAGGTCGACTATACAAAGAATTCATGGGTATACTGAAAACGGAGAGTCTATAAATCCTGCATTGGTTGCAACAATGAAAATTTATAATGATAAAAAGAAAACAAATTATTATGATGTAAAGCCTATGATTAAGAAAAATATATTAGATATGTTTTTACCAGAGGATGTAGAGGAAATTATAAGTTTATATCTTCAATTCGAAAAAAAATATTTAATATATTCAAGTAGTAATAAAATAGATACACAAACTTATGAGTTTGTAATGACCAGTCGGGATGGAGGTCATTTATGCTACGCACAAGTTAAAACGGGGAATGTTTCACTAGATGGTGATGATTATGTACATTTGACTAAAAAGGGAAATAAAGTATATCTTTTTACTGTTAGTCAAAAATACTATAATACTGATAATGTTAATATAATTCCACTTGAAAAAAATGAAATTATAGATTTTATTTTTAAGAATAAAGTGATTATGCCACAAAGGATCAATATGTGGTTATAAAAAAATATAGGGGGGCTTATTTTGGGGATTATAATTTTTATGGTGATGTTAGTTAATATATTTTTTTGTGGTGCGGTAGGATTTGGTTTAATGAAGTTTTTATTTGGAAACAAAGCTTTGGGTAGGGCATTAGCAGTAATAGCTTCAATTGTTTCAGGAGGGTTATATATTAACTTATTATCCAATACTTATGAACATGATATGTGGGAAACTGCCGGTTTGTTTTCATGGGTAGTATATGTAGGACCTATAGCACTATTACTTATACTTATGTTTTTAGGTTATGTATTTGGTAAAAAAGATGTTCAATAATTCAAGTAACCCCATATCTAATGATATGGGGTTACTTGTGTCGACATAAAGATAAATAATGTACTTTAGTCTAACTTACAACTTTAGAATTATCTACTTTTCTGCATTCCATAATCTAAATTCCTTTTTAAGCTGACATATGGATTGCTCCATACAGTTTTCCTGTGCTATCCATGGTAATATATCAAAGGTCTGTCTACTTCCCATTTGCCAAAAAAGTAACTCTTGTACTGCTACAAAGTCATCATCATATCTAGACTCCTCGTAACAAATAATTGTACTAAAATCAGTTCCTAATAATTCTTCAACCCTTTCATTATTAGTTTCTAACCACTGATAGAAAGGTTGTTGATTAACAACTTCATGTAACACTCCCAAAAGTATATCACCTCACCTTATATAATTTTAAAATAGGCATAGGATTTTAACTTATAGAAAAAAATCAAGTTGATAGCTAATCTTTTTTATATTTTTGTTGATTTGATGTAGTTTTATCCAATACTGTTATACCCAGAGAAGGATTATTTTTAACTTCGTTAATAAATAAAGTCCCTAAGGTAAGACGTTCACCTTTTCCTAATCTTTTCCACACATAACCCTTGAATAATTCTTTAACTAGAAAAACTTCTCCTGAATTAAGGTTCACTAATTCAGTGATAGCATCATTTAATAATGGATTCATAGATATCACTCCTTATTTTTAATATTAACATTATTGTCGTTGTTAACAATGTGCTACTGTTAATATTAGTATATCATACTTTATTAAAATTGATACCTAATATTAAAAAAATTTTTAAACATTTTTTTAGCATACAATATAATAAAATGTTATGTTGAACCGAAAATATAGACATTTGCACTGAAAATACGTGAATCATATTGGATTTCACTCAAAAATAACTACGTTTTATCGTAACAAACGTAGTCACCCCAATAAAAAAATACATTTCAGTTTCACTGAAAATATAGGTGGACAAAAGAACACCTACCAGCAAAAAAAATCGCAAGCGACCGCAAATAAATTTACTTTTTTAATTGCTTGTGTACTTTTGTCCGCCTGTTATTTTAATAAGTTCTAGATTAATTTAAGCTTTTAAAATCTTTTTCTTAATATCTTTCTAAACAACTACTATATAAAAATTCAAAGATATTGTCGGCTTCTTTTGTATTATAGAATTCAACCATTAAAGTATTAAACTGCAATCTATCTTTTGCTTTTATATTAAAAATACCTTGACCTTGTGATATTAAAACCATGTTCGATACTAATCTAGAGGTTCTTTTATTTCCATCATAAAAAAATTGATTTAAAGCTCCCCATAGAAATATTTCAAAAGCTAAATCTGTTTTACTCTCACATCTTTTTATTAACTGCGGTAATTCATTTTTAAAAATACCTTCTAGCTCTTCAGCTATTGGAGGTATAAAATCTGTTCCGGCTATTCTAACTTGACCAGTTCTAAATGCACCACTAAACAAAGCCTCATCCTTAGCCACTATATTATTAAATTTATTGAAGATATTTATGTCAAGTTCCACATTGTTTTGGCTCACTGTCTCAAACAAATGATTCCACCCATTTCTAATGTTATAAATTTGTTGCTCGTCACTTACTTTATGACCACCTATAGTAATACCCTCAAGTAAGGTTTGTACTTCGGGATAAGTAAATGGATTTCCTTCTAAATTAGCCATATTAAAGACAACATCTGACGATAATTTTCTAACTAACATTATCAATCTTTTAATTTCTAACGCTGGAACTATATCTTCATAGGATTTGTTTCTGCTAAATAGCATAATATTTCATACTCCTTTTAATTTAACTGATTATTTTTTTTGTGCCGCTGCA
>NZ_JAENWL010000342.1 GCF_016650095.1 Clostridium sp.
AATTATTTATTTAATCTTCTTTTCATTATAAATCTTTACGTCTATTTTAGGTGTATCTTTTACAATTATTATACAAAAATTTTTATATTAATGCAACCGCTTGCACTGATCACTAACAAAATAAATCAAATTCTTTGAAGAGAGTTTGTTTAGGGGCATGAAAATAATGGGCCTAATTAGAAAGTACATCTACACTTTCTAATTAGGCCTTTTTAAATTTTATTATCAATCTTTATATTTTTGATTTTCTAAATCTGTTTTTCTATATTTTATCCATTAGTTTGAGAAGACCAAATATAATTGCCTGTGGAGAAGGTGGACATCCTGGAATCACTAAGTCCACAGGGAGTATATTCTTTAGTACATCATAAACTCCTTCGCACTCTTTAAACATTCCTCCATCATAAGCACAACTACCAACAGCTATAACTATTTTAGGTTCCGCCATTGCATGATATGTCTTCTCTAGTGCTTCTTTCATGTTTTTAGTAACTATGCCAGTTACCACTAACCCATCTGCATGCCTTGGAGATGCCGCTACATTAATTCCAAATCTCGAAATATCATAAAAAGTATTTTGAAGTGCGGATAATTCTGACATACAAGCATTACAAGAACCAGTATCTACTACTCTTAATACAAGCGATCTCTTGAATGTATTATAAATCTTTTTTTTAAGCAGCGCGCCTGCAAATTCAAGCTCTGCCATTTTATAATCAGTTGTTATTTCTAAAACAGACTTCGGGCAAACATCAACGCAATTTCTACAATAAATACATTTCTTATTGTCAATACTTATTATATTTTCACCATTTGCACTAGTATTTAGTTTTATAGCATCTACAGTACATACACGCTCGCAAGCTCCACATTTATTACATTCGTTTCCTTTAGTAATTATTTTTCCGTAAGAAAACTCATTTTTTTTAAGTGGATCTTTTATTGTTTCAGTTCCATATTTTATTCTATCAAGTATATTGTTCATTTTAATACTCCTTACCTATCATTTTCAGAATAAGACATATTAAAGCTTTTGTTAATAAGTGGAAAATCCGGAACAATTTCTCCAAGCACCGCTTCACTTACACCTGCCCAATTAGTAACGGAAGGAGTTTTAAAATATATTCGGTTAAACTTGTTATCTTTTCCTGTTAACCCATACACCACTAGTTCCCCCTTTACTGTTTCAACAGAAGCTATTGCCTCTAATCCCTCTTGTAAACAAATTTCTTGTTTGTCTCTTTTTATATCAGTATTTATATATGTCAGAGCTTTTTCTATAAAACTAAACGCATCTTTAATTTCAAGACCTTTCAATTTATACCTCTCAAAAACTCCACCTTTTATTTCTATATTTATGTCTTTTTTTATTTCCTTATATATTTCATATGGGTACATTACTCTAACATCATATTTCAAATTGCAGGCCCTTGCTACCACACCAGTCATGCATAATTTTTTAGCCATTGTACGACTTACCATTCCAGTATCTTCTACCCTATCTAAAAATGAAACTGTATTTAAACTCATTTTAAATATACTACTTATACGAGTTTTAATACTTTCTAACGTTTCTATAATATCCTTCTTTTTCTTTTCATTAAATTCAATATTTATTCCAAGTGGAATAATGGCATTTCTCATGAACCTGCTTCCACTTACTCTTTCACATAACTGGTGAATCATTTCTGAGAAATATCCGAATTTTTTAGCTACATAGCTAAACCCTATATCATTAGCAATTCCACCTAGATCATCCAAATAATTATACATTCTCTCAAGTTCTAAAAGAACAATCCTAAAAGCTTGAATTTCTTTACTAACCTCCTTATTTAGAAGTTTTTCTATAAGAATAGCATAAGCTTCTCCATAAGCTACTGTCGATTCTCCCGAAACCCTTTCAAACATAAGATTTAATAAATTTGCATTTATATTTGCGCATTGCTTTTCTATTCCTCTATGTTTGTACCTAAGCCTTATTTCAAGGTTTTCTATAGGTTCACCCATAACACTAAACCTAAAATGACCTGGCTCAATTATCCCTGCATGCACTGGTCCTACCGCAATTTGATAAGCATCAGTACCTGAAATTTCTTTAACCTTATAATCAAAATCATTATTGATTTCTCTTTGAAATAATCTGCTTTGATAAATTATATTCCTAAGATCAATTGGAGTTTTATCAGTAACATAACTGCATATTACATAATACCCTTGCTTACTATTTGAAAACACACAATTTATAGTACGCTGCTTTCCCTCCACAGAAAATTCACAAATATAATTAAATTTATATAAATCAACAAAAATAAGCACAATCTTTCTAATCTGTTCAGCTTTTATTCTAACATATAACTCATTATTATTTTTAACTTCATAATTTAAATCAAAATTTAAACCCTCTAGACTTTCTATAGTCTCTGCTATTTTCATATTTTCACTTCCTAACTACAAATAATTAGAACTGCATTATTTATTATATTAGACAAATAACCATTCATAAATAAACTCATAACAATAATTGAAATAAAACATAAAGCGAGTGGCAATGTATTTTCTTTATCCTCTTTCATTTTAACATATTTAGCGCCAGGTTCATTATTGAAAACTATCTTAATAAAAACTTGCAGAAAACCTGCAAAAACTAATAGTAAACAAATACTATACAACGCAGTGATAATGTAATTCCCATTTTCAACCGTTCCTACAAGTATATAATACTCACTAAAGAAAGCTGGAAATGGAGGAGCTCCCGTAATAACAAGCATTCCCAAAATAAGAAATACCGCATTTATTGGCATAGTTTTTATTAGTGCATTAATTTTATCTATACGTTTTGTTTTATAAGTATTTAGTATATTTCCTGCAGTTAAGAACAACAAAGACTTCCCAAAGGCATGAACTAATGAATGTAATAATGCACCGAAAACCGCAATTTTACTTCCAACTCCTAGCCCTAAAGCTATAATCCCTATGTTTTCAACTGAGGAAAATGCTAGCAACCTTTTATAGTTGGTTTGCCTTAAAATACTAAAAGATGAAATTATAAGTGATACTGAGCCGAAAATTATAAACAACCATTTGGTATTTTGGAGTCCTGGTACATGTTTTATTATTAAATAAAACCTTAAAATAACATATAGTGCAAGATTCAAAAGAACTCCAGACATCATTGCACTAACTGGTGATGGTGCTTCACTATGTGCATCTGGAAGCCATGTATGCATAGGTGCAAGTCCTGCTTTTGTCCCTAGCCCTACAAATATTAACGTAAATGCTATTTTAATAGCATATGTACTTTGTGGGTTTGAATTTTTCACAAGATAAGACCAATTAAGTATCTGACCCGTATCTTGATTATTATAGGAATTAACAAAAATAAGTATGCCAATTAAACCAACACCTATTCCTATTGAACAAATAATGACATACTTCCAAGCGGATTCGAGTGAACTCTTATTAATGTTAAATCCAATCAAAAATGCAGTTGTCAGTGTTGTTCCTTCGAGCCCAATCCACATTACTATAATATTATTTGTCATTGCAATAAATATCATAAAAAAAACGAAAAAATTAAATAAAAAATAATAGAATCTACCTCGCCTAAGCGAAATTAATTTCTCGTTTATCTCGCTATAAATATATTTATAAGAGTAAATACTCACGATAACATTTATGCTAGCTGTTATCAAAAGTTGCACTATACTTAAACTATCAATATAAAAAAATTCATTAAAATAACTTAGAGTACCACCTCCTGAAATAAGCGTAATAATTTTTAGTACAATACCCAAAACTAATATAGATCCAAGTATTGTAACTAACCCAGAAATTTTGATGTTTTTAAGGATCAACGGGGTCATTATCATAATTAAGAACAAAATACCAATTACTATAATATACATTTTTTCACCAACTATTCTTTTAGATTTTCAAAAGAGTCTGTATTTATTGAATCAAAAGTTTTATTTATATTGAAAATCATTATTCCCATAATAAGGGCTAACATTAAACCTTCAAAAACTATTCCTGCCTCAATTACAAGGGACATTTTGGTTAATGATATTTCAAAGAGTACGATACCATTTTCAAAGATTAAAAATCCTATCATTTGCGTGATAGCTTTTTTTCTTGCTACCATAAGCAAAATCCCTATAATAAATAGTGC
>NZ_JAENWL010000061.1 GCF_016650095.1 Clostridium sp.
TATTACCTTGTATTTTAGGTAATATACGATAAACTTCCAATAAAATAATATTTATAGTAAGCCACACTCCTCCAAAAATATATCCTGCGTAAACATCACTTGGGTACTGCGTTTGAAAGAATATCGGATTTAGCCCCACAATTATGCAAATAAACAAGGTTAAAATTAAAAACATAGTTTTAGCCCAAGTTTTTTTCACATGTTTTACTATTTGAAAAGCTAAAAAACCGTATGCAACAATTACCATTAAAGCTTGATTGCTTGGAAAAGTATATACATTATTCCCTATTAGGTTTACTGACGAAGGTCCTAAACGCCTAAAAATATGCCTTAATGCATATTGTAAAATTTCGCCTCCGAAAATTACAATAAATAGAAACTGCATTTCAAGAAGTCTATTTATATTCCTTCTTATAATCCATATAGACATGAGAATAGTTAATAATAATAACGCCTTAATTGAAGTGATTAATTCAAACAAACCAATCAATTGTGACCATTTCGAAGTAAAAATTGCTTTGACTAAGTAAGATACAACAATGTCAAATTGCTCAAATTCATGTGCTAAATAATCTTGTATTACACCGATTACGAGAAGGTCAAATCCAAAAAAAACAATTGCTACTGCAGCTATAGCAACTTTAATTTTTCCCATAGAATGAAATATAGTTATAGCTCTATTTAGTATTTTATAAGTAATTTCTATAATTCGTGTCTTATGATGTCTATAAGCATAAATAACAATCAAAATTAAAGATATAATTATACTGCCTATAATCAAGTATTTAGATATAGAGCTATGAAATTTATCCCAGTTTGGTCCAAGAACCTTACCTAATGAAATAAAAGTAGCAGTCCATATAAAAGCTCCAAAATAGGCGTTTACAGCAAACCTCTTATAAGGTATTTCCGTTATCCCTGAAAAATAACCAGTAATATGTCTAACTCCTGGAATGAAACATGCTAAAATCAACAATTTATTACCAGATGATTTAAACCACTTTGAAGTTTTCTCCATTTTGGTGGGACCAAGATGAATATATGAACCATATTTTTCAAAAAATCTTGTACCTAATCTAGAACCAATAAAATAAGACATTGTAATACCTAATATTACTCCAGCACTAGCAACTAGTATACTTATAATCCAGCTCATTTTAGATTGATAAACAAGAAAACCACAATATGTCATCATTAACTCACCAGGAAGAGGGAATGCAATTAACTCAAGCACTAGAGCACTAAACAAAATTATATATCCATAATGATTAATTAATCCTATTACAGAATTCAAAAGATCACGTCCTATCTTTACTATTTATAAACATTTTGCTCCTCATATATTCTTTCTGATTTGTACAGTTCTATTATATTCTATCGCTTATAGTATGCTTTGTTTTATCAAACACGTAAATTATTATTCCACTGCACATAAGCCCTAAAACTATACCTGCCAAAATATCTGTAGGATAATGTACATATAAATATAATCTTGAAAACCCTATCAAAGATGCCAAACCTAAAAATCCAAATGCATAACGTTTAAAATATCTTGCTAATATTCCCGCCACTGCAAATGATGAAGTAGTATGACCTGACGGGAATGAATATGATAAGGGCTTTGCAATTAAAAGGTTCCATGCGGGTATATTTTCTGATGGTCTTATACGCTTAACTACATTTTTTAATATTTCTTCTCCTAAAATTGTACTTAGTATTAGCGCCCCTAAAGCCATAAATCCTATTTTTCTATATTTTTTGTTAAACATAAGTATTGCTATTATAATGATCCATATGATTCCTCCATTACCTAAATATGTTGATATAATCATACTTTTATCCATAATAATTCCATGCATATTATCTTTTATATACAATAATATTGAGTTATCAAATCTCTGTACTAATGATATCATTTTTATCATTCCCCTTTTTTCTCTTTTCCTAACAAGATGTGTCTAATAACATTCTATTATATTATATATTTGTAAAATTAAGAATAGATTAAAAAAGTCTTAGATTTAGCTTAAGAATTATAAGAACTAAAAATATAAATCACCTAGATCACAGATCAACCTGAAATCCAGATGACTAATGTACTATAATATTTATATGAATTTATGATAAAGTTATTAATATCTATAATGAAATAGTCCCAAATTTAATTAATAATAGCAACGCTGCACCAATAACTATTCTATAAATAGCGAAAACCTTCATTGGTTTTTTCTTTAAATAAGAAACAAATTTTTCAACCACTACTAATGCAACCAAAAATGCCGTTACAAAACCAATAACCAAAGTAATAATCTCCCCACCACTAAAATTCATTCCACTTTTAAATAGCGTTAGTGCTGTAGCCCCAGCCATAGTTGGTATAGCAAGGAAGAATGAAAACTCAGTTGCAGCAACTGTAGAAACACCACAAATCCATCCCCCCATTATAGTAGATGCCGACCTAGACATACCTGGCCATAGTGCAAAGCATTGAAAGCAGCCTATTTTAAATGCCTGTTTAATGCTTATTTGCTCAAGCTCTATACTTTTTGTTGTATATTTATTTCTAAATTTACCTTCTATTATAATCATTAGAATTCCACCAACTACTAAAGCCAAAGCTACAGTTCCTGGGTTAAAGAGATATTCATCTATCTTATCATTAAAAAGAAATCCTAAGACTGCGGCCGGTATAAATGCAACTATAATGTTAGTCCAAAATTTAATACCTGATGGCTTTGCCTGAAAAAGCTCTACAACAGAGCCCCATATTTTATCAAAGTATAAAACTATAATTGCAAGAATAGCTCCTAACTGAATGACTACCTCAAAACTATTTGCAAATGCCCCTTTAAAATTTATAACATTTCCCACAATTATCATATGTCCAGTAGATGAGATAGGAATAAATTCTGTTATCCCTTCTACAATAGCTATTATTATAGCTTTTAAAACTAATATAATGTTCAAATCCATGTAATATACACTCCTTATAATAATTATTATTGCCATTAGTACTTAAGAAAAATGATTTTTTATAAAGGGAAGATTACCAAAGAAGTAACCCCGGCCTAATAATAAACTTTCTCCTGCTTTGCATTATATATTGCTAAGATTAAAATCACATTAAAAATGTCTTATTTTTAGATTAAGTATTAAAATACCACATAATTAAAAAACACCTAGATAACAGATAAATCTGAAATCTAGATGTTTAATATAACAGTAATTTTTGTTCCCTTGCCTTCCGTGCTTTCTACATTTATACTTCCCTTATGTACATCTACAATCAATTTTGCAATAGATAATCCAAGACCCATACCACCTTTTTCTTTAGATCTAGATTTATCTACAATATAAAACCTTTGAAATATATTTTGGATATCATCTTTTGGTATTCCCACGCCACTATCACTAACAGTAATTTTTACTGTTTTATTCAGAATTTCTGAACTTATATCAATCTTTCCTTGTTCTGGTGTAAATTTAATACTATTATCAATAAATATCCTGAGCATCTGCTTCACCATTTTATAATCTGCAAATATGCTTACAGTATCGTTTTTATCACTAGATACTATATGGATATGATCTATAAGCTTACTTTCTCTCACTACCTCGCTAATAAGTTCATTAAGCCAGAATTCTTTTTTATCTATTGTTTGATTTTTGCTATCACCTTTCGCAAGAAACAATAGCTTTTCAACTAAATTTGCCATATTATTAGTTTCTAGCTTAATAGCATGAATAGACTTTTCTAGGGCCTCTCTATCATCTTTTCCCCATCTATCAATTAGGTTTGCATACCCTTGAATTACTGCAATAGGAGTTTTAAGCTCATGAGAAGCATCGGATACAAACTGAATTTGCCTATCAAAAGCTCCTTGAAGCCTATCTATCATTTTATTTAAAGTATTACCAAGTCTTTTAAGTTCATCATCAGGACCTGTAACCACAATTCTTTCCTTTAAATTATTAATACTGATATTGTCAGCGGCTTTAGTTATATAATCAATGGGTCTCAACATTTTTTTGCTTATACTATATCCTAATATAATTGAAGCAATAATACCTATAAAATCAGCTATTGCCATAAAAGCAAATAGAATTTTCATAAAATCATATTCATTATCCATATCCTTGACTATTTGAATATATATCCAGCCATATTCTTTAGTTTCAATTTTTAAATTTTTATATACTAAACGTTTATCATCCTCTTTAAAATCAATTATATTATCAAAAGGCTCTTCAACTTTAATATCATAATTAAATTCATCTGATATGTTTAGTACCTTTCCATCTCCTTGAAGTATTCTTATGGATACGTTTTGCTTTGAGGTCACATCTGAAATTATTTCTTTTCCTAAAGAGGAAATATTGTTATTTAGAAATGAAGCCTTATTTAACACTCTTATTTTAACATCTTCTATTTGTTTATTTGCCTGACTATATAAATAATATTTTATTCCATACAAAATAGACGCATTTAAAATGAGTAAAACTAATGCAAACATTACAGCATAAACTATAGTTAACTTTAGAGATATTTTTGCACTTTTAATCATATTCAAATTCATAATCTTAAATTTCATAATTAATCACCTTTAACAACATATCCTACCCCTCTTATAGTAGTTATAAATTTATCCTCAAATCCATCATCAATTTTATTTCTTAAATACTTTATAAACACATCAACTATATTGGTATCCCCTATATAGTCATAACCCCATATATTTTCAATTAATTGAGCCCTTGTAAGAACAACATTTTTGTTTATTAACAACATTTCTAAAAGGTCATATTCCTTTTTTGTAAGTTCAATTTCCATGCCACTCCTCTTAACATTATGGGCTTTATTATCCATGACAATATCTTTCACTATTATTTGATCAGTCTTATTTTCTATAAATGTATTTCTTTGATACACCCTAATTCTTGCTAACAGTTCTTCTATTGCAAATGGTTTTGTGAGATAATCATTTGCACCTACATCTAATCCTAAAACCTTATCTGATATCTCACTTTTTGCCGTAAGCATAATGATAGGCACCTCAGATGACAGTCTTATTCTTCTGCAAACCTCAATTCCATTAAGTCCCGGTATCATAACATCAAGAAGTACTAAGTCATACTCATTCTTCTCTGATATTTTTAGTCCTTCTAGCCCATTGTAAGCTACATCAACTTTATATCCTTCATGACTTAATTCCATTTCAACAAACATTGACATTAGCTTTTCATCTTCCACTAAAAGAATTTTAAAATTCTTCAAAATAGCACCTTCTTTATTGTAGTGCATACAATTTTATTATTGTATGTAATTAAAATCAACAGTATACTTCAAAACAAATATTTCATTCTCGCGGCAAAAAATCCAACCTTTTCTTTCGTTTATAAAGTTGCTTGTCCGCGTATTGAATCAACCCCTCGAAGGTAAGCCTCGTTTCAGGAGAATAAACCGAAAATCCTAAACTAATTGCTAACTTATAGGGTTTTCTTGATATTGAATTATATCTATCAAAATTTGAATTAATGCGTTCACTAATTTCATTGATTTCGTTTTTAGTGGACTTGTTTGCTGCAATTATGATAAATTCATCTCCTCCAATACGTGCTACTATATCATCCATTCCGCAGGATTCCTTAATTAAGAGTGCTGCAGTTAAAATAGCTTCGTCCCCTTCTCTATGACCATAAGTATCATTAATTTTCTTTAAACCATCTATATCTCCAAAACACATAATAGCTTTACCCCCAGTGATAGCAGCTGACTTATACAGGCTACCCCCATGCATGTAAAACCCTCTCCTATTGAAGATGCCAGTTAACTCATCAATCACATAACTGTTTTTTAATTCCACATTACGCTTTTCAAGCTCAATAACTGCTAAGTTTAACTGTTCCTCTGCTTTTATTCGTTCATTAAACAACATTTGAATTTTCAAGGTATTACTAATCTGCTCTCTAAAGGTTTCATAAACAAATTCATCGATTGCATTCATATCAAATGCGATATATCCAAAATAATCTTCACCGGTAACTAAAGGATATAAAATTAGGTCATTTCTTTCTTCTCCATAAATAAACTGTTCTGGTAAAATATCTACTGTATCTATATACTGCATCTCTGATAATTTTCCATCATTATATCCTAAAATTAGTTTGACTTTAGAGGGTAATCTAATATTTGTTTCCCGCGAGCTATTTACAGGAGTATCATACACACATAAATAACATTGTTTCATTCCATACCAAGGCATTGCATCTAAAATAACCTTTGTTAATTCTTCAAGATTTGGTACAGAATTAAATCCTCTCATTATATCCCTTGTCCCTATATACATTCTTTTAAAATTAAAGTGTTGTATGGCCTCTTTTTTCATATGTTTTTTAAGTTCGGCGCATTCACTGTCATATAGAGTATCTTTACTCAAACCCTCTTTTATTATTAACGGTGTTTTACTCTTTAAAATACTATAACACCCACAAGACTCTCGTACTATTAACTTGCCCTTTAAATAAGTACATTGTGGCACATGTTGCCCAGCTAAAATTAAGTCTATAAACTCAGCGGCTTTTGAAGCCATTTCAAAAATAGGTTGTTCAATAGTAGTAAAAGCAGGAGATAAGGCCCTCACTTCGTAAACATTATCAAAACCAGTTAAAGCTATATCTTTTCCTACTTCAATCCCCATCTGCTTCAAACGATAAAACGCCTCAATTGCCATTTCATCATTTGCAACCACAATAACTTCTGGTTTTTTATTCCTATTCACCATAAGTTCATCTATAGCTTTAGCTGCTGATAATTCATGAAAATCACCTTCAACAATTAACTCCTCGTCATATGGTATATTATGTTCTTTTAGTGCATCTGTATATCCTTCAAATCTCATAACTGCCTCAGGATTAAAGTGCGTCCCTGTTATAAACGCTATTTCAGAATAATTATGATACTCAATTAAGTGATTTACCATAAAGTGCATACACTCTCTATTATCAAAAACTATACTAGGAATATCTTTAATATCTATTCCAATACTAACCATAGGTATATCTCTATAACGTTCTAGAAATTCAACGAATTTATCTAAGCCAATATAATTCATAAGTAACCCTGAACATATAATTAATCCATCCAATTTTTCGGTGTTAACTAAATCAAAAATAACATTCTGCTTTGCTTCATCCCGAGTTTTGGACTCAAGTGCTCCTCCAGCAAAAAAAAGCGTATCAAAATTTCTTTCAAAGGCGACCTTTCTTATTCCTTTACAAACAGGCGATTGATAGAAACCATCAAAAGAATTTATTAAAACACCTATAGTTTTTTTCTATTTGGGAATAATTTACTCATTACTGAAAAGCCCCCATTTCCTTGTTAATAACTTGATAATTATATTAATATTACCATAAATTACTGCTATATGGCAAGGAAATATATTTTATACATTAGCTGAGTATGCTAGTTATTACCACTCATACCTGAACATCTACATCTCTCTAAATACTAACTAATCTTAGCTCATCAATAAATGAGTTAATATCCTCTTCCTTTGTAGCCCATGATGTTACCAAACGAATAGCAGAATTATCCTCATCAACTTTTTGCCATATATAAAACGAATACTTTTGTTCAAGCTTCTCAATTACTCCACTGGTTAATATCGGAAATATTTGATTTGTAGGTGAATGAATTAAAAATTCATAACCACAATCACTAATTCCCTTTATTAATAGCTCCGCCATATCATTAGCATGTTTTGCTAAGTCGAAATAAATATTTTCTTTAAATAACTCCAAAAATTGTATACCAATTAACCTTCCCTTTGCAAGTAATCCACCCTTTTGCTTAATATGATATCTAAAATCTTCCTTCAGAAAATCATTGCAAATAACAAGGGCTTCTCCCATTAATGCACCATTTTTAGTTCCACCTATATAGAAAGCATCAGTAAGCTTTGGCAAATCAGAAAGCTCAATATCATTCTCTTTTGAGCATAGTGCAGAACCAAGTCTCGCTCCATCCATGTATAAAATCATATTGTTTTCCCTGCAACAATTACTTAACTCTTCTAGTTCTTGTTTCTTATATATTGACCCTATTTCTGTTGGATTTGAAATATAAACCATCTTAGGCTTTACCATATGCTCATCAGTATGCTCATCAATAGCCATTTTTATATGAATAGGCTTAAGTTTTCCATCATCCACTTTCATGGAAATAATTTTATGCCCAGTTGCTTCAATAGCTCCCGTTTCATGCACTAATACATGGCCTGTATTCGCTGATATAATAGCTTCATGTGGTCTTAAAAAAGCAGAAATGGAAGTAAGATTTGTTTGAGTTCCACCACAAAACAAATGAATATCAACATAATTACATTTCAGTTTATCCTTTAACAATTTAATAGCATCCATGCAATATTTATCTTCACCATACCCCTCTGTCTGCTCCATATTTGATTCCATTAGAGCTTTCAATATATTTGGATGAGCACCTTCACTATAATCATTTTTAAAACTATACATTAGTTTAGTTCCCCTTTCAACTTCATTGGATTATTTTCACTTCAGATTTTTTTATACTTTTTTACACTTTCAGGTTTCTATATCTATTATACGCCGCCATTATTTCTTGTTTCCTAGGCATGGACAAACTTCCACTTCCACCTTTTAGTCTTTCCATGGATATTAACCCATTTTTCTCTATTTGACAAACTATATTATCCACCATACACTCAAAGTTTAAATTCTTATTCATAATATTTGTCTCTGCCCATTTCATTATTGAGCCTATAGCATTTAACTGTTCATTATCCACTATTTGCTCCACGGCTTTTAAATCTATATCATCCCGGTTTATACTTAATGTACTTAATCCCATTGCTTTAATTTTAACGCCCTTATCCCCTGACAGAATTGTTCCAGCTTTTACTATTCTTTTAAACGTAATATCAATCTTTAAATTTTTATCATTAATTCTTTTTATAATATGGCCTTTGCTTAGTTTTTTAGCCTCTTTTGTAACATCCTTACATTCATAATTATCCAATTGCACAACATAATCTGCTACATCAAAGAAATCTCCTGAGCTCCCTACCACCATTATTGTTGAAATACCCTTTTGCTTGTACAACGGTCTCACTATTTCAATAAATGGTGTGATTGGTTCCTTTTCCGTGCAAACTAATTTTTGCATTAGCTCATCTCTCATCATGAAATTAGTAGCTGAAGTATCTTCATCTATTAATAATACCTTAGATTCACTTTCAATTCCTTCTATAATAGTCGCAGCTTGTGATGTACTACCACTTGCGTTTTCCGTAGAAAATTCTATTGTGTCTTTCCCATTAGGTAAGTTACTTATAAATAGTGATATATCGGTTTTAGTGATGCATCTACTATCTTCTGCCCTTACTTTTAAAGCAGATTCATCAGTTATAACAAATTCTCTACCATCTCCTTCAATATGATTATAAACTCCAAGTTCTATTGCTTTTAATAATGTAGATTTACCATGGTATCCTCCACCTACTATAAGAGTTACACCGGTCTTAATACCCATACCGCAAACTACGCCTTTACTTTTTGTATTAAATTCCACTTCTAATTCCTTTGGCGATTCAAATACCTTGCCACTGATTAAAGCTTTTGTAGATATGCCACTTTCTCTAGGTAGCATTGACCCATTAGCTACAAATGCAACTAGTCCTCTACTTGCCAGCGACCTTCTTATATGTTCTTGATCTTCAACTAGCTTTACTCTAGTTGCTAATTTTTCGCTATTTATATTTTTGTATATTAAAGTTTTGTCTACAATGTTTGGTATAACATTATATAAAATTTTCTCAAGCTCTCTTGATAAAACACTTCTTCCTCTTGCTGGAAATCCAACATAGAATCTTGCTTCTATTTTATTCTCATCTACAATTATTGAAGTCCTATCTAATATTTCTTGTGGACATTTGCTTATTGCTATTAAGCCGCTCTTCCCAGAACCAAAAACTTTTTCGGAGCACTTATTTATATTAGAATAAAATTCTCTTGTTAAATAATCTGCTATTGCAATATTTTTAATTTTACTATTAAAAAGTTCTTTTGGAAATTTAGCAACTTTTTGATTCACAATTACTCTAATTCTTGATGGTGATGCAAATGGATCACCTTGAACATGATCTATGCAAAGCGTAAAATTTCCAAAATCATATTCTCCTTCTAAATCTTTATACACCCTATAGCTTTTCCCATCGATTCTGTCTATTTCTCTTTTTAGCACTTCTGAATTCCTCATATAACTCTCCTCTTATGTCTTTATATAATATTTTTCTGTTTCTTGCAATGTAAAAAAGCTACTAAACTATGAATGTTTTGTTTAGTAACTTTACAATCTATCTGCCACTGCCTTGTTATTTTAATTGAACTTATATTAATTATACCATCTTTACTTGTTGTATCAACAAGTATCTATATTATACAAATCATAATTTCAATTTTCACAAGTGCTTTTTATATTTTTTTTTACAATTCACAAAATGTTAGTATAACTGCCCTTTTTTTGACACATTAAAAACTTAGAATAAAATCACTGAATAATAAATATTTTTAGATTATAGCGACATAATTATTTAGCATATTACACGAGAAGGAGAAATTTATATTAACCATTATTTTTCATGTAGTTCAAGTTGGTGGTGTACAAATTCATGAGCTTTTACTAGGTAGCAGAATCTCTTCAGGTCAAACAGTTACTGTTAATAACATTAATAAATCTATACAAGGAGCAACCTTTAAAGATGGTACTTATACAGGAGAAGCAGATGGGTATCGCCCAGGGCTAAAAGTATCTGTTGAAATTGCAAATAATGTAATCACTTCTATTGGAATCATTGAACATAATGAAGTTAACTCAAGATTTTATCAAAAGGCTTTTGACAGTATTCCTCAAACTATACTTGATAATCAAAGTACTGAAGTAGATGCTACTTCAGAAGCAACTTTTACCTCTATAGGTATAATGAATGCAGTTAATGATGCTCTATCACAAGCGTTGATAGATGGAACATTGCCAGGAACTCAACAGTTGCCACAAAATCGTGGGCATGGTAAGGGTGATAGATATAGAAATTAGCTTAAGCCTTGCAAAATACATTCTGTTCAAAACTCCAAAAAATACATTAGTAAGAAAATTATAAGTATTATAATGTTATAATATATATATTATAATTTGATTAGAGGCGACATTACATGAAATGGATAAGAAAAGATGTATTTAATTTAGCAATCCCAATAATGACAGAACAATTATTTGTTATATCTTTAGGTATGATAAACACTATGATGGCCGGACATATAGGGAAAGAAGCAGTTTCTGCAATTGGAATGGTGGATTCCATAAATAATATATTTATAGCATTTTTTTCCGCACTTGCAATTGGCGGAATGGTTGTTGTAGCACAATTTATAGGTCAGGGGAATATAAAAAAGGCTAATGCTACTATGAAGCAGGCTCTCTTTTCTGGACTTATAATAACTTTTATAATAACTCTCATGATGTTTTTATTAAAAGACCCTATAATTGCGGTGCTTTTCGGAAGCGCCGAGCCCGCAGTAATAAGTAATGCCCATACATATTTAAGCATAACTTTACTTACTTATCCATTAATAACTATTGATTTAATTTCCAATGGACTCTTGCGTGGAGCTGGAGATACAAAAACTCCTATGAAAGTTAGTATCTTTATGAATATTATAAATGTGAGCTTAACCTACACTTTTATAAATATTTTTGGTATGGGAATAATAGGAGCAGCACTTGGAATAGCTATTGCAAGGGTTAGTGGAGGATTAATTATATTAACAGTGCTTATACGTGGTTCAAAAATCCTAAAACTAACAAATTTAAAAAAATTCAAATTTGATAAGTCTTTATTAAAACTTATATTTGGAATTGGAGTTCCTGCAAGTATAGAGTCTTTGCTTTTTCATGGTGGGAAGTTAATTACTCAAATTTTTATAGTGAATATGGGAACTATAGCAATTGCATCAAATGCAATCGCTGGCTCAGTAGCTAATCTGCTTAATGTACCAGGAAAATCTTTAGGTATTGCTGCAACCGCCCTTGTTGGAAGATATATGGGTAAAGGGGAACTTAAAGAGGCTGAGAATTCATTATCCTATATTACAGTGCTTTCAACTATTTTTTTAACCGTGATTGCATTAATATCTATACCCTTTGCAGGGAAGATTGTATCCCTATTTACTACTAATAATGAAATAATCCACTTAGCATCAACTGTACTTATAATAAATTCTGCATGTATTCCTTTATGGTCAATATCCTTTGTTTTACCATCTGGTTTAAAAGGAGCTGGAGATGTAAAATATACGTTGGTAACTGCAATTATAGGAATGTGGCTTTTTAGAATTACATTAGGTTATTTACTTGGAGTCGTATTGAATTTTGGATTGGTAGGAATATGGACTGGTATGATTATCGATTGGGTTGTCCGCGGTTGTCTTTATTGCATTCGGTTCAAAAAAGGCAAATGGAAAAGTAAGACTGTAATAAAAATGACAATGAATTCTTAACTAACAATAGCCACCTCATATTACATAAATACGATGGTGGCTAAATAATATGTTATATTTAATCATTTACAATGTTTGTTGGATTCCCAGAAATAAATTTTTCAAGATTATCAATAGCAATATCCATAAGCCTTTGTCTTGACTCAATTGATGCCCATGAAATGTGTGGTGTTATAATGCAATTTTTAGCTTTTAGTAATGGGTTATCTTCCTTTATTGGTTCACTTGACACAACATCTACTGCTGCTCCTGCTACTTTCCCACTATTTAATGCCTCTGCTAGATCTTCTTCCACAACCAATGGACCTCTTGAATTATTTATTATCATAACCCCATCTTTCATTTTTGCAATCGTATCCTTATTTATGATACCCTTTGTACTTTCAAATAACGGGCAATGCAGCGTTATAACATCCGAATTAGTAAGTAGAGTATCCATATCCACATATTTCATTGTAGCACATTCGAAGTCTTTGTTCTGATATGAATCAAATGCTATTATGTTCATACCCATAGCTTGAGCTATTTTACCGGTCATTTTACCAATCTTTCCATATCCAATAATGCCCATGGTTTTTCCTAAAAGCTCAATTAATGGATAATTCCAGTAGCACCAATCTATGTTATTGGACCATTCTCCTCGTTTTACTGAATCACTATGAGCACCTATATGA
>NZ_JAENWL010000155.1 GCF_016650095.1 Clostridium sp.
AAGCTTAATCCCCAGTTCCTTTAAAAAATTTCCCAATGTAAACCAGTAATGACCTGTAGGCTCTAACCCTACAATTATGTTATCTTTTTTATTTTCTTTAGCTACTAATTTTAACCACTCATGAAATGATTTAAAACCATCCGCTGTATTTTCAAACGATTTAACCTTACTAAGCTCTATACCTCTGTAATCGAACGCTCTTGCATACTGAAATTGCTTTGCAATATCAATTCCTACCACTAAGGTATTTTCTGTTATTGACATTATCTTTTCATTCTGTGTATAATTCATTTGAGTACCTCCACTGATAATTATAAATTAGGGATAAAAGTTCGAACTGTTATACCCTGTATTTTATCAGTAGGTGCTCTTTTTTTCAAAACTCATTTTAATTCATAACAGGAATGCTCCTTATTTTAATAAAATAATAAATATTATCTCTTTATATTTTTTCTTTATTTTTATTTAAGGCATTTATTAATTTAACATAATCACAATTACCTGCCCTTTCTCCTATTCCACCAAAAGTAGAATCTACAAATTCAGCTCCAGCCATAACTGCTGCAACCGAATTTGCAACAGCCATGCCAAAGTCATTGTGCGCATGAAACTCTATTGAAATATCAATATTTTGTCTAATTTTACGAATTAATTCAAAAGTTTTTTCTGGATATAATATACCCACAGTGTCCGCATATCTAACTCTCTCAACACCAAGTTCCTTAGCTTCTTTAATAACATTTAATAAAAAATCCGTTGAAGTTCTTGATGCATCTTCAAGTCCAACCACAACCTCGAGTCCCTTTTCTTTAGCGTAATAAATACTCCTCTTCATTTCATTAATAACCCAAATTCTATTCTTGCCAAGTTTCCAATGCAATTGTATGTCAGATACGGGTACTGATATATGCACGATATCAACCCTGCAATCAATAGAATGATTTATATCATTTATATTCATTCTATTCCATGCCGAAATCTTACTTTTGAGGCAAAGGTCCATTAATTTTTCAATACTCTTTTTTTCATCCCCGCCCATGGCAGGAGTTCCAGCTTCAATTTGATATACACCTTTTGAATCTATTATTTTGGCAAATTCAATTTTATCATTAAATCCCAGCTCAACCCCTGCCATTTGCTCACCATCTCTTAGGGTTGTATCAACAATTTTGTACATAACATAACCCCTTAATTCCTCTGCATATGTCTATAAAATCCTTATCTGAAAGTTCCATTTTGTTTGATATGCTTTTATCTTTAACCTGCTCTAATATGCTAATAATCTCGTCTGCATTATATTTATTATCCATGCCAAGCTCCTTAAGCTTACAAGTGATGGAATTTTTACCAGAATGTTTACCTAAAGCAAGTTTTCGCTCATTACCAACAAGTTTAGGATCAAAAGGTTCATAAGTTACTGGATTTTTCTCTATACCCGCAACATGTACTCCAGATTCATATTTAAATATATCTAAACCAATCACAGGTTTATTATTTGGTAACTTACTGTAGATTGTTTTTTCATATTGCAACCTCATCTCTGACAAAAGAGAAATTTCTCCACTTATTTCTTGATCCAAAATGACTTTTATAGCAACTAACATTTCCCCTAAAGCTGTTGTGCCAAAAGTTCCATCCTTTCCACAAAATGTGGTTGTTATAGAGTCAAATCCTTCACTCATAGCCCGAAAACCCACAGCAGTTGCCATAGAAAATTTATTACTTGCATACATATTTGTATTTACATTAAGATTTTCTCCATTAGAATTATCAAAACACCAATTACTTTCTCCAATAAATCTTACAGAAAAAAGTCTATTTACATCTATGTTCTTGGGTATCTTTTGCATATAGTTGCCAACATATGAACTAACATCTATTTCTAATATAATTTTAAAATCATAGTTTTCTTCTATATAACTAATATTAATAAAACCTAAATCCACTTGTTTTAGTATAATGTATTCTATACCATTTTTTTTGCATTTTTCTAATTGATTAATTTTATCAACTCTAAAGATAAAAACCCCCGATTTTATCAGAGGCCCTAAAATATCAAACGTCCTCTCATCAATCTCAAAAAAATCTACTCCTAGCTTTTTCAGGTTTATAATGAACTTCGGTAATTCATTTTCATTAAAGTTTTTAAAAGTAATGTTTATTAATGTCCTATCAATAATATATTTTTCTTTGCCATTTATAACTATAGACATTAATAACACCCCTCTCTACTTTATAATTTAATTCATAATAAGATTATGAATTAAAAAATATCTGAAACCTAATAACATGACTGTTAACAGGTCTCAGGATATATATTTGAAATTTAACTTTTATCATATTTCTAGTCTTTTTACTATATTTCCATTTATCATATGTGATTCTACAATTTCAAGTGCGTCATCAGGTGTCACCTTTCCATACCATGTACCTTCTGGATAAACAATAAGTATTGGGCCATCATTACATAGTCCTAAACAGCCTGTATTAGATACCATTACCTTGTCACTGATGTCATTCTCTTCAATAGCTTCCAAAAAATTAGTTACGATTTCAGTAGACTCATTTGAATGGCAGTACCCCTTTTGTGTTCCATTTATTCTAGAACTTGTACAGACGAAAATGTGAAACTCTGGTTTTATCATGATACTGCCTCCCCTACGATTTTTCTTATTCCATTTCTAATTTCATCACATAGTATATACACTTCTATATTTTTATTTTTTAGTTTTTGTTTAGGTATGTCCCCAATTCTAAGAGCAAGTACCCCGCAGCAATCCTCAATTGTTTTTATTATATAATCTATCTTATCCACATCACTAGAATCACAATCTTCTTTTGCAGTACAAAATTTAGGTATTTTCCTTTTTTCAATAAATGTAGCATCGCCATTCGTAAAATCATATATATAAAACTCAGTAGCATGTCCAAAATGCTGATCCACATTGAGTCCTGACTTAGATGCTACCGCAAATCTGATAGGTTTAACATCTTCATTCTCTGCTGTTTTCGCCACTTCTACTTCTTGAGATATATCATTCCCAAGTGTTCCTACTGCATCTGCTCTACACTGCTTACAGTGGTACATTTGTTTAAGATCTATTTCGCATTTTTTTCTCATAGATAACAATTCCTCATTATTTACTGTAACAATATCCTCAAATACACTTCCCGGAGCATTTATCATAGGCATAATATTTGTCATGAATGCTCCACATTCTTTAACTTTCTTCACAGTATCCTCTATTCCAACATCATTTACACCTTTTACATAGACTATGTTTACCTTGCAAATAAGGCCTTTTGAAGTAAGATATTTGAGACCTGATAATTGATTTTGTAATAATATACGTACGCCTTCAATTCCAGTATATTTTACCCCAAGATAGTTAATTTCTTTATAAAGTTTTACACCTATTTCTGGGTCCACTGTGTTTATTGTAATAGTAATGTGGGAAACTCCAAGTTCTAATATTTCATTTGCATAAAAAGGTAACATTAATCCATTAGTGGATAAACAAAATGTTATTTCTGGACTTTCCTTTTTAATAAGATTGATAGATTCTTTTACAACATCAAAATTTGCTAATGCATCTCCAGGGCCTGCGATTCCAACTACTGTTAGATTTTTAAGTTTACTCTTATACTCCTTAAATCTCTCTAATGCCTGTATCGGAGATAGTATTGTACTCGTAACCCCTGGTCTACTTTCATTTACACAATCAAACTTACGGCTACAATAGTTGCAACTAATATTACAAGCTGGGGCTACAGGTATGTGTATTCTGGCATTGTCATGTGCACAATTATTAAAACATGGGTGACTTTTGGTTCGTTCTTCCATACTAATTACTTTTTTAACTTCAGGAGTTCCCGAAACTTCAGGGACAGAAAATACAGTTTTTTCGTTATCATAATACTTATCATACATATCTTTTCTATATCCCCTTTCTTTTTTTTCTAAAAGAGCATTAGTAATTTCATCTAAAAATCTTAATGAACCATAATATCCTATATTAACAGCTCTTTGAGCGCCAATCCTATCATGAATAGGAAATCCAATTCTGATTAGTTTAATTCCTAATTTCTCTTCTATCCGTCTTCCATTTGAGTCACCAATTAATAAATTAATATCCAGTTCTCTTGCGTATTTTTCAATAATTTCAAAGTCCGTATCATCTAATATGATAGGCAATGTCTCAAGATCCTTTGTAAGTTCTTTTAGATTATTTACTAAAATTTTGTTTTTAGAACCAGTAGCTATCAGCAGAGGTTTAATTCCATTTTCAACGCATAATGCAGTGACTGCATAAATAATCTCCGGTTCTCCAAAAATAACAGCTCTACCTTCTCCATTATATTTATGAGAATCAATTATTCCATCTAAGTAACGTCCCCGCTCCTTCTCTAATACCTTTGGAACAGGCTTCCCACTAACTTTAGATATTAAATCAATAAAGTGGTCTGTAGCTTTTATTCCCATAGGCACAGCGCATTTATATAATGGTACTCCAAAGGTATCTAATAAATAATCCCCTGCAGTAGATCCTATTTCTGATGCTTTATCCATTTCTATAGTTGCAGACGCTCCTCCCATTAACCTTATATCATTAAGACTTGTGCCACCACATGGGATTTTATTGTATTTTTTAGTATATCCTGCATCTAGTGTGTCTGATATATCTGGTAATAGTGTGTACTCAACTTCAAAAGTATCTAAAATATATTTTAATTGCCTTATATCTCCTGGAGTTATATTTGCAGAGATTATATTTATCTTATTACTTTTTATATCTCCACTGCTTAAAGCTTCAACGAGTCTTCTAAGTGTTTTATAATACCCTTCAGATTGAGTACCAGAATAAGCAGGTGTCGATATTGGAATAATCTTAATACCTTTTGTGCTAGGGTCCTCTTCCCCAAATTCTATAATTATACGCCCTATGTCTTCCCCGATAGTTTCCGCAAGGCAAGTTGTGAGTACTCCAATAACACTAGGATTATATAATTTAATTATATTTGCAAGTCCTATTTTTAAATTTTTAGCTCCACCATAAATTGTTCCATCTTCAGTTAAAGATGATGATGCTATATCTATTGGTTCATTAAAATGAGTTGCCATGTGACGTCTTATATATGTGCTGCACCCTTGAGACCCATGAAGAATAACCATACTATTTTCAATTCCCTTAAGAGCCATTACTCCTCCAAGTGGCATGCACATCTTACAAGGGTTAACACTTAAATTTACAGAATTTTTCTTTTCCATATTAACACCTCCCCTTTAAATAAATTTCCACACTGGACTATTTATAGATAAATCTATTTCCCTCGCAAAGTTAACTGCACCATCAAAGCCAGATAAAGCATGTTTTCTTTCATGATTATGATCACAAAAGGCAATTCCGAGTTTATAGGCTAAGGGTCTTTCTTTAACTCCTCCAACCAAAATATCTGCTTTTTTCTCTAATATAAATTTCTCTAATTCTGCTGGGTTGGTATCATCCAAGATTACTGTTCCCTCAGAAGTTATTTTCTTTATAATATCGTAGTCCTCTTCTTTACCTGTTTGAGTGCCTACCATAACAGTTTCAATTCCAAATTCTCTAAATTGTTTAATAAGTGAAATGGCTTTAAATCCACCACCTACATATATTGCAACTTTTTTGCCTGTTAGTCTTTTTTTATAGTAATTTAGTGTTTCTTCAATTGCTTTTTCTTCAGTAAATATTAAATCCTTCGTTTTCTGAATTATTGCTTCATTTTTAGTAAACTGTGCAACATTAGTTAAAGAAGCCTTTATATCCTCAAGTCCTAAAAAGCTAACATTTATATATGTAATTCCAAATTTTTCTTCCATTTGATTAGCTAGGTAGTGCATAGATCCTGCACACTGTACAATGTTCAAACTAGCCGTTGGAGCCTTTTTTATCTCATCACTTGTGCTATCTCCGGTGATTCTTGCAATCACATTAACACCAATTCTTTTAAAATATTTCTTTATAATCCACATTTCTCCGGCTAAATTAAAATCGCCTAAAATGTTTATACCTTCTACTTTTGGAGAATTATTTTCTCCCATGAGGTTCAATATTGCATTACAAGCAGCTCTATAACCTACTGCCTTATTTCCTGAAAATCCAGGTGCTTTAACTGGAATAACTCGAATGTCATGTTTCTTCTGCGCAGCTCTACAAACAGCATCAATATCATCCCCTATAACACCTACAATACAAGTTGAGTATACAAATATTACTTTAGGAGAATTTGCTGCTACTATCTCATCGATAGCAGCAGCAAGTTTCTTCTCACCCCCAAATATAACATCTTTTTCTCTAATATCTGTGGAGTAACTATTTCTGTAATTTTCAGAATCACTCGATAAACTCCCCCTTATATCCCAGGTATACGCAGCGCAACCAATAGGTCCATGAACCAAATGAAACGCATCTGTTATCGGATTTAATACAACCCTTGCTCCAGCGTAAACACAAGCTCTCTGACTTACAGAACCAGATACACTATTTCCGTCGCACTTCATTTTTTTACCTTTACTTTTAGAGTTATAACAGACTGAGTCTTCTCTTCCTTTAAGTAATTTTGATTCCATATAATCACCTCCACAAATATTTTATTACATTACTAGTTCAAAATCCTCTTCTGGGCAAGTTCTATCTATTTTGTCTAAGATTACATTTGACATCATTTCTATTAGTCTAATTGCACCTATATACCCAACTATTGGGAAATACTGATGTGCATATCTGTCGAGTATTGGGAATCCAACTCTTACAAATGGTACATCCTCAGCTCTTGCAATAAATTTACCATGAGTGTTTCCCATTAATAAATCAACAGGTTCATTTTTCATCAATTGATGAAGCTCGAACAAATCAGCTGATCCTTTAACTACAGTATCTGTTATCTCATTTGCAGTTAATACTGCATTGATTTGTTTTGCAAAAGTATCTCCAGGTGTTCCTGAAATCACATATTTCGGAATCATTCCTAAACTAATTACGAATTCTACGAGCCCAAGAACTGTGTCAGGATCTCCGTAAATAGCAACTTTCTTACCATTAAAATATGCTTGACTATCTAACATCAAATCTACTAGTTGTCCTCTTTCCACTTCTATAGAGCTAGGAACAGCTCTATGCGAAAGTGTTGCTAGTTCTGTAATAAACCTATCTGTAGCATCAATTCCAATAGGTGTTCCTAAAGTTTTCATAGAAACTTTACATTTTGTCTCAATTTCTATTGCAGCAGCTTCTGAAGTATATGTACCGAGTGCTAATGTAAGCTTTGAATTTCCGGCATCAATAATGTCTTCAATTTTAGTACCTCCTGCTGGATACATTTCAAAAGTTCCTGTCATTGGTGCATCTAAAACTCCACTAGTATCCGGTAACATTATATTGTCAATTTCCATAAGACTAAGAATTCTTTTTATTTCTTTCATATCTCCTGGTTGTACCCAACCTGGAATAATATTAATTCTTTCACTTTTAGTTCCATTATTTACTGATAAATAAGTAACAAAAGCCTTTACCATACTAGAGAAACCTGTTACATGTGAGCCTGCATAACTTGGTGTACTAGCATGAATTACATGTTTGCCCTCTGGTATATCAGCCTTAGCTTGGAATATCATTGTTTTAAGATCATCACCTATAGTTTCTGATAAGCAAGTAGTATGAACTGCAATTACATCTGGTGCATAAAGCTCAAATATATTTTTTATTGCAGTTTTCATATTTGATCCTCCACCAAACACTGATGCTCCCTCTGTGAATGCACTAGTAGTTGCCATTACAGGCTCTTTATAATGCCTAGTAAGTTGCATTCTATGGTAAGAACAACATCCTTGAGAAC
>NZ_JAENWL010000385.1 GCF_016650095.1 Clostridium sp.
GAAGCTAAGATGATTTATTCTAACAATAAGAATAGGTTAGAATTATGGTATAACAAATCATATTCACCTCCAACAACTAATCAAAGACCAGATACTGTGCTTTGCATTAAAAATTTAAATAATAAAGAAGACAATAGAATTTATATATTTGATGCTAAGTATAGAATAAATGTCGACGATAATGCTGTTATAGGCCCAGTTGAGGATGATATAAATGTAATGCATAGATATAGGGATGCAATAGTGTCAAAACTTAGTAACGATGTTCAATTTAAATATGATACATTTGGAGCTTATGTTATGTTTCCTTATGGAGACGAAGAGAAGTTTAAAGAACATGATTTTTATAAGAGTATAGAAGAAGTAAATATAGGAGCTTTTCCAATGCTGCCGGGAAGTACGAAGTTAATAACCAAGCAGTTACAGAAAATAATAGAGCAGTCCTCACTCGAAGCAAGAAGTGATAGGGTAGTTATAGATGAATATGATGATTATGGTAAGTTTAAGCATTTGAATGTAATGCTCGCTAATGTGAAAGATGAACGGCATTTAAAAGAGTATAAAGAAAATTTGTTTTATCATATTCCAATAGCAAGATTAAAAGAGGTTAGAGAGTCAGTTGAGTATATAGCATTTTATCAATCAAAGGAAAACTTTAAAGAAGAGGGTGGAGTAAGATATTTTGGTAAGATAAAAGAGTGCAAAGAATATCAGAGAAGAGAATGTGCTGAACTTAAAGCTAGAGTTGGTACTGAGGATGATGTATATATAAGAATCGATTTAGAATATATAAAAGAAATAGATAACATAGTCATAAATCAAACAGTAACTAGACTTGTAACTTATACAACTTTATATCTACTGAAAAATGCAGAAAACACCCAGGAGCTAAAAGTAGGCAGCAGCTTAGAACTTGTGGTATATAAAGTGTTAAAGAAGGTAGCTAAAGAGAAGGGGCTTAAAATCAAGAAAATAGATAAAGACAAGGATGTTAAGGCTGATAAGAAAGATAAAGTGAAAGAATATATTATAGGGGATGTTACTGTAGAAATAGTAGATGGAATTGTAATAAGGGTGAATGGGATTGAGACTAATGTAAAAGGATTAGAAGGGTATATTTTATTATTCTAGAATAATAATTTGTATGCTTTGTTTGAAATTACACAAAATATATTATATGATATAGTTACGGGGTTTAAATAAAAAATTTAGAGTGGAAGTTGATATATATGAGATTTGAAAAATTAAAAGAAATTATCAATGGTGGGGAAAGTTTAACCGTTGAATTTAAGCAAAGCAAGAATAAATTAAATAAAGATGTTTTTGAATCTGTATGTGCATTTTTGAATCGTAATGGAGGACACTTATTTCTTGGCGTAAATGATGCTGGTAATGTTGTTGGAATTGATGATGAAGCTATAAATAAGGTTAAAAAGGAATTTGTGACATCTATAAATAATATTCAAAAGTTAAACCCAACATTTTATTTGTCAGTTGAAGATATTAAAGTTGATGAAAAAACAATTCTTTACATTTATGTCCCTGAGAGTTCTCAAGTCCATAGATGTAATGGGAAAATATATGATCGAAATGAAGATGGAGATATGGATATTACTGATAATACAAATCAAGTTTCAGAAATGTATATGAGGAAGCAAGGAACGTATACTGAAAATAGAATTTATCCGTTTACTAAAATGTCAGACTTACGAAGTGATCTCTTTACGAAGGTCAGAAAACTTGCGGTGAATCAAAGGGACGATCACCCATGGCTTCTAATGGATGATATGGAACTTCTAAAGAGTGCCGGATTATATCTTAAAGATTTACAAAGCGGAAAAGAAGGAATCACCTTAGCAGGGATACTGTTGTTTGGTAGCGATGAGCTAATTTTAAATGCTCTTCCCCACTTTAAAACAGATGCTATTTTACGTAGAGAAGATATTGACCGATATGATGATAGGGATGATATTAGAACCAATTTAATTGATAGCTATGAAAGGCTTATGCAGTTTATAGCAAAGCATTTAAATGACAAGTTTTATCTGGAAAAGGACCAAAGAATAGGACTAAGAGATAAGATATTCAGAGAAGTGGTTTCGAATATTCTAATTCATAGAGAATTTTTGAATCCATTTCCCGCAAAACTCGTGATTGAAATTGATAGGGTTTTTACTGAAAATAGTAATAAGCCACATGGTAATGGTGTAATTGATCCTAATAATTTTTCACCATATCCTAAAAATCCTAAAATAGCAAAATTCTTTAAAGAAATAGGCAGAGTGGAAGAACTTGGTTCTGGTGTTAGAAATATATATAAATACAATAAAATATACTCAGGAGCAGCACCTGAATTTATGGAAGGTGATGTTTTTAGAACTATTATTCCATTAAAACCTCAAGATGGTGAACAAGCTAGTGAACAAGCTAGTGAACAAGGTGAGGATAGTACCAGAAAAATATTGGAGTTTTGTAAAACGGCTAGAAGTAGGAGTGAAATTCAAAGTTTTAGTGGTATTAAAAGTAGGCGATATTTTATTGAAAAGATATTAAACCCTTTGCTAAAAGGTGGTCTATTAAAGCTATCAATACCTAATAAACCTACAAGTCCAAATCAAAAATATTATAATGATAAAATGGGTAGGTAAATCAAAATATTCCATTCAGAGGCAGGTATTCCTGCCTCTTTTTGTTCCAGCTATAAAATGCTATTTTACTTGGAGAAGATAAGCTGGTTTAACAATCATTTAACATTATCCCAGGAATCTGAAGCTAAGATGATTTATTCTAACAATAAGAATAGGTTAGAATTATGGTATAACAAATCATATTCACCTCCAACAACTAGTCAAAGACCAGATACTGTGCTTTGCATTAAAAATTTAAATAATAAAGATGACAATAGAATTTATATATTTGATGCTAAGTATGGAATAAATGTGGATGATAGTGGTGTTGTAGGACCAGTTGAAGATGATATAAATGTAATGCATAGATATAGGGATGCAATAGTATCAAAACTTAGTAACGAGGTTCAATTTAAATATGATACCTTTGGAGCTTATGTTATGTTTCCTTATGGAGACGAGAGAAGTTCAAGGAACATAAATTTTATAAGAGTATAGAAGAAGTAAATATAGGAGCTTTTCCTATGCTACCGGGAAGCACGAAGTTAATAACCAAGCAGCTAAAATTAAAGCGAGCGTTGGTACTGAGGATGATATATATTTAAGAATTAACTTAGAATATATAAAAGAGATAGATAACATAGTCCCAAGTGAACCTCACATGACTAAAGTCACGTGCTTCTAAGATTACTCTTAGATTTTCCCACATCCTCGTCCTCGTAACCCCTAACATAATAATCTATGACATATCTACTAACTCCATGGGCGTAATACTTCGGATAGTTCCTACCCTAATTTTATATATAAATTTGTTTTAACTTGCTATTTCCATTCCTAAATCCTTTAAC
>NZ_JAENWL010000073.1 GCF_016650095.1 Clostridium sp.
ATTTTCATGGTAAATATGAATTCATACCTACATTTGCTATGGAAAAAGCAGTTGACGTAATACTTAAAATAGTTGAGTTATATACAGAAAAATAATATAAATTATAGCAAGAATATATTATTTGAATGTCCCTAATAAAGGAACCATTATATTTTTATATAATGGTTCCTTTATTACTAAAAAGATAAAAGGCTCATCCGTCGCATCTCTGACTTGTTATTTTCTTTCATATGGTTAACAAGAATATAATAAACAAAAGAAAATTTAAAATTAATAATTTAAGTTAAAGGATTGTTAACAATTTTGTCACCAAACTGTAACATAGAAGTTTTAATATATAACTATAGATAAAACACAAACGGATATATAAAAAAATATATAAATCATATTTTATTATAATTTTCAGTTAAATAATAGTTAATAACTTTTATTTAACCACTTAAATAAATAGGGAGGCAAATTGTATGAACGATAATATTAATAATGAAACAAATGAAAATGAAATTGGTAGTGAAAATAATAATCTAAGTGAGAATATGAATGATTCAAATGAAAACACCGGTGAGGTGGTTAACGAAACTCCTATTGAAAATGTATCTAATAATGAATTTACAGAAAAGCAAAGTGAAACTTTGCCTCTAGAACTTGAAAATATTAATTATACAGAAATAAACCATAAAAATATGAAAAAAGATAAAGGCGGTATGAGAAAGAGAATAGTGTCTTATATATTAGTAGGTGTAATATGTTCTACACTTGGAGGTGTAGGTTCTGGTATTGTTGTGATGAATATGATGAAAAATACAAGTAATACTGTTGCCGTTACACCTAATGCAACTCTTACAAAGAGTTCAAGTGATGCAAAAGCAAAGCTTATTACTACTAATAGTACAACAAATTTAAGTACACCTGAAATTGTAAAAAAGGTAAGTCCTGCAGTAGTTGCAATTTCTACAAATAGTTCTAGTGTAAGTAGCAGTGTGCGTGGACAGGGTGCATCGCAAGAAGGTGTAGGAACTGGAATAATATTTAGTAAGGATGGGTATATTTTAACGAATTATCATGTTGTAAGCGGAGCTCAGAGTATTAAGGTTATGCTTAGCGATGGGAAGGAAGTTTCTGCTAAAGTAATCAACTTTGATGAAGCAGCAGATGTAGCAGTAATTAAATTAGCTGACGACACAGTTGTTCCAGGTGTGGCTGAGTTTGGAAATTCAGATGTACTTGAAGTAGGAGAAACGGTAGTTGCAATAGGAAATCCATTAGGAAAAGAATTAATAGGATCTGTTACTACCGGAATTGTTAGTGCGGTTAATAGGCAAGTGAGTATTGAAAATAAAGATTTGAAATTTATTCAAACTGATGCAGCAATTAATCCAGGTAATAGTGGTGGCCCACTTGTAAATTCTAAGGGGCAAGTGGTAGGAATTAATACCGCCAAGATAAGTGTAACGGGAGTAGAGGGATTGGGCTTTGCAATACCAATTAACACAGTAAAACCTAAAATGGATAGTTTAGTTAAACCAATGCTTAATATAGGAATTGCTTGCAGAGATATTACTGCACAAATGGCGAAAGAAAATAATGTGCCTGTAGGTGTATATATATTACAAGTTAAAGAGTTTAGTGCAGCAGAAAAAGCAGGTATAGTGCCAGAAGATATTATTACAAAGTTTGATGGCCAAAAAATTAAAACTACAGATGAGATAAATAAAATTAAAGGCACACATAAAGCCGGAGATGTAGTTAAAGTAGAATTAGATAGAGATGGAAAGACAACTAAACTAAATTTAACACTTTCTGAATAAATTAAAGCCACTTGCTCATTATAAAATGAGTAAAGTGGCTTTTAATCTTAATATTTATAAGACAATTTTCTTTAAGGTTACCTTTGTTCTTTAATAAGCCCCTTTCTATATGCTGTAAGAAGTAGTTCTAAATCTTCAATTTGATCCTTAATATCTAGGCCTACATCCGTATCTATTACACGTTTACGATTTGTAGATTTTTCTAGAACTATAGTAGAAGAAAGAATATCTTTACCTTCAGCAATAGCCTTTTGCGTAGATTCAAAAGGTGCATGGGAGGCTAAAAGCAATCCATAGGAATTATAAATAAGTGTGTAACCTGCTATGCCTGTTTCTGGCTGGTAAGCTTTAGAGAAACCACCATCAATAACTAAAAGTTTGCCATTGGCTTTTATAGGACTTTCACCTTGTTTAGCCTTTACTGGAATATGACCATTTATAATGTGTGAATCAAGGGGGTTTAATCCAAATTCTGATAATATATTATTACATACTTTTTCATCCTCTCTATATTTATAGTATGGATTCTTAGTTTCTGTATGAGCGCTTTTGTCACTTATAAAATAACGCTCAAATGTAGTCATTTTATCCTTGCCAAATAAAGGAGAATTACAACCACACCACAAATACCATATGGTGTCCATTGCATAAAGCTTAGTTTCTGAATTGGCTTTGCCAAAATAGGCTTCCCTGGCTACTCGTTCAGTTCTATCTATATATGATTTCCCACTGTAAGTAACATTATCTATTTTCATTTTCTTAAAACTACCATCTTCATTTAGTGCAATGCATCCATGATAAAGTAAATTGGAGTTGTAGGTTAAGTACATACTACCTTTAGAGTATAAAAACCGTATATGTTTTTGGAGCTTATCACTATTTGAGAAAGAAGATTTAAGCTTGTCAATAAGTTCCCTTTCATCCTCAGTTAATTTATAAGGATCTTTGGGGTCTATAGTTGGAAAATTAGTATCGTTTAGTGTATATTCTTTTCCATCGATATTTATGGTGCCCTTTTCATAGTCTATTTTATCAAGAAGCAATCTGTCTTGCATTTCATAATGAGGACGTCTTTTTATTATCGCTCCTTCAAGTTTAAATTGAATTATAGAAATAGCTTTATGCATTCGAGACATTAAATTAAGGTCTTTTTCTCTATAATTATTTTCAGGAAAAACTTTAGGCTTAAAGGAGTTACATGGGTCATCATTATAAAAATCTAGCGCGAAGGTTGCAAGGGGCAATAAGTTAATGCCATAACCGTCCTCTATAGTATCTAAATTTGCATATCTTGTTGAAATACGAAGAACAGTAGCAATACAACTTTCACAGCCAGAGGCTGCTCCCATCCAAAGTATATCATGGTTACCCCACTGTATATCAATAGAGTGGTAGTGAATAAGAGTATCTAAGATTATATGTGCTCCAGGACCTCTATCATAAATATCTCCTAGAATATGAAGTCTATCTATAGTAAGCCGTTGAATTAGGTTTGAAATAGCAACTATAAATTCTTTCGCTCTCCCAATTTTAATTATAGTTTGAATAATTCCATTGTAATACTCTTGTTTATTAAAGGTGCTTTGTTGTTCATGAAGTAGTTCTTCAATAATGTACGAAAAATCTGAAGGTAGTGCTTTTCTAACTTTAGATCTGGTATATTTAGAGGAAATGGTTCTACAAATTTCAATAAGGTTATGAAGAGTGATTTTGTACCAATCATCTATGTCATCTTCTTCTCTAAGTGCTAAGTCTAACTTTTGTTCAGGGTAGTATATAATGGTCGCTAGTTCTTTTTTTTCACTATATCTAAGTGAATTACCAAAAATATCGTTAATCTTCCGTTTAATTACGCCTGAGGCGTTCCTAAGAACATGAGTAAAGGATTCATATTCACCATGAATATCTGACAGAAAATGCTCAGTTCCTTTTGGGAGATTTAAGATAGCTTGTAGATTTATGATTTCCGTACAAGCATCTGGAATTGTTGGATACTTGCTAGCCAATAACTTAAGATATCTCAAATCTTCTTCTATAGTATCAATAGATGTATCACTAGAAAATATCATTTTTGACTCTCCTTTATAATGCAATAATTTTATTTGTGTAGCTTATATAATATATAGGCTACACGATATATTATAATACATTATCATGGTATATTGTATTTTTAAAAGAAAATATTTTTTGATTTCATCCGCCTTAAGTCTGTATAATTTGACAAAAACATAACTAAAGTATAAAATTTTTAAGATAATCTATTGAACTACAGATATAAAAAGGAAAATAACAATTTATATAAATACTAATTCACACGTAAGGGGAAATTTTATGGAGCAGATGGAGTATTTGTTTAATATACATTCATTATATAATCTAGCAAGGTACGCTTTTTTAAAGATTGAATCTAATTATGCAAGGACGGTGGAGATTTCTGGAATAACGCTACCACAACTTAGAGTTCTTTGGATTATTAAAGCATTTCCAGGGATTTCACTTAGTAATATTGCAAGGATTGGGTGTTGGAGTTCTCCTACTGTTAGTAATATTATTAAGATTTTAATGAATAAAAAAATGATTTTTAAGGAAGAAAGTATTAATAAAAAGGTATATAAATTTCAATTAACAGAAACGGGTAAGTGGTTCATTAATATAAATAGACAAGATAATAAAAAAAAGTTCTATCTTTTTGATTTAATAGGCTTATTTTCACATAGTGAATTAGATTTTATTATAGATATTTTCACTAAAATCATCATAGAAGAGAAGAAAGAGTTCATTTTTGACTATATTGAGAAGATTAATGAGATGAATTTGAAAATTGATTTAACAGATTTTGATATAAATAAAGTTAGTATTATAAAAAAAACAATTAATATATATAATCTTTTAAGAACATTTATCTTAACTGTTAGAAGTAGTCATAGAGAACCGCTTAAGGAATTTAATGTGACTTATGCTCAACTTCGAGCTTTATGGATAATTGGTGCATTCCCAGGCATCACTTCAAGTGAATTAAGTGAAATCAGTTTTTGGTCACCTTCTACAGTTCATGTAATTGTAAAAAATTTAAATAATAAGAATTTTATTCATAAAGAGAAGGCTTTGATAAAGAATGCTCATTACTTGGATATATCAAAGCAAGGTGAAAGTTTGATAATAGAAGATTATAAAAAAAATCAAAAAAGTTTATTAATCTTTGAAGAATTGAAAGATATAAGTTCGATGGATATTTTAAATCTAAATTCCCTTTTAGCCAGAATGAATAATAGATTAGGAAATTATAAAACAGAAGAATATATAAAAAAAACTTTTGATATTATTAAAAATAGAGCATTTGAAGATTGAAAATATGAAAAGTGACTATGAATTTTTGTAGTCACTTTTCATATTTTTTGATATTTATTCATTACAGTTAAAAGTACCTCAGAATATGACATACATAAAAAAATATATTTTAGATTAGTACATATTTTCAAAGAATAAATAGCAAAGTAGTATAGAATCATTATAAAATTCATAAATTTTTATATAAGGATAAGGTTGCTTTTATAATTAGAAGTATTAATTTTATAAAATTGAAAGGGGGTATAGACATGAATAGAACTTTAAGAACCGTTGCAATTGTTGGAGTAATATTTCTAATAATAACAATGTCTATTATTGGAGGTTACAATAAGATGGTGAGTTTGGAACAAAAGGTAAAGGTCACAGAAGGTAACATAGATACACAACTGCAAAGAAGGTCTGATTTAATTCCTAATTTAGTAGAAACAGTGAAGGGTTATGCTTCTCAGGAAAAAGATATTTTTATAAAAGTAGCTGAAGCTAGGGCTAAGCTTGCAGGTGCTAAGACGGTAACAGATAAAGCGCAAGCTGATAGTGAACTTGGGGGTGCAGTTTCAAGGCTTTTAGTAATAGTAGAAAACTATCCAGATTTAAAATCTAGTCAAAACTTTAAGGATTTAACGGTGGCACTTGAAGGCACGGAAAATCGAATAAGCACAGCAAGGCTTGATTATAATACAGATGTTGGGAATTACAATAGCACAATTAAAAAATTCCCTAACAAAATTATTGCAGGAATTTTTGGATTTGATGAAAAGCCACTTTATAAAGCTAGTGAATCAGCTAAAGAATTACCAAAAGTTGACTTTACTAAATAGGAGTAGAAATGAAGAATTATTTGATTAAATCGAGTAGAAAAATTTGCAGTATTCCATGTAGTGTGCCTATAAAAGCAAAGAATAAGATGAAAATTTTATTTGTATGTATGATAAGTATATTTTTGCTAGGTCAAATAGCAGCTATGAATTTAGCAAATGCTGAAACTAAATATCCAATAGCTACGCAGTTAAAATATGTTAATGATTATGCTAAAGTGCTAGATAGTGAATCAACACAATATATTTTGTCAGTTGGCACGGAATTAGAAACTAAAACAGGGGCACAGGCTACTATTGTGGTTATAGATTCACTTCAGGGAGTACCTATCGAATCTTATGCTACTGGTATTTTTAGAGAATGGGGTATTGGACAAAAGGATAAAAACAATGGGCTTTTGATTCTATTATCAGTAAAAGAGAGAGAATGGAGAGTGGAGGTAGGCACAGGACTAGAAGGAGCTGTTACTGATATATACTCTTCAAGAGTTATGAATGAGTATGCAGTTCCGAAATTCAAGCAAGATCAATATGGAGAGGGATTTAGGGCCGCATACTCAGTTCTAGCGGATAATATAGCAAAAGAGTATAACGTAAAACTAGAAAAGAACATTAATGCTCCAAAACAAGCTCAAACTTCAAACGTCCCTAGAAAAAGCAATGTAATAGTATTAATAGGAGTTATTGTATTAGTTATTTTTGACTTTATTCTTAATAGAGGAAGAATAACTAGATTTATGGTAATGTTATTATTCTGGAGTTCAATAGGTAGGCGTGGTGGAAGAGGTGGTTTTGGAGGAGGAGCATCAGGTGGGGGTGGCTTTGGAGGTGGATCATCCAGTGGTGGAGGTTCTTCTGGGGGTTATTAATATAAGATTTGGAAGAAGATAAAAAAAGGAAAAAGTATATATTACGCGTATTGCAATACGACTAATGCGTTCACTTCGCTAAAGCTTATTCAAATGCATTATACGTAATATATACTTTTTTTACGCATGAAAACATTTCAGTTTTAATTTTATAAAATTAAAAGTATAATATTAATTAGGAATATAAAAATATACTAGCATATAGAAATACTAATTTATTATTCATACATTTACAAAAGAGAGGATAGGTATAAATTATGCGTATAGGAATTGATTTGGGTGGAACTAATATAGTTGTAGGTATAGTTACAAATGAGGGACAAATAATCATTAAAAAAAGTAAACCAACATTAGCTTCCAGGGGAGAAATACTAATAATAGAGGATATGGTTAATCTAATACATAAAACTTTGGAAGTATCTGGTTATTGCATGGAAGACATTGATATGATTGGAATTGGAGTTCCAGGGGTTATTGACTACGATAGTGGAATAATAAAAGCGAGTGTAAACTTAGGGTGGAAAAATGTAGATATAAATAAAATACTTAAAGAGAAAACTGGCAAAAAAATTCTTATAGATAATGATGCAAACGCTGCAGCGGGTGGGGAATACCTATTTGGAATAATGAAAAACAAACTAAATTCAGTTTTTTTAACGCTGGGAACTGGTGTAGGTGGAGGAATAATTTTAAATGGCAAATTGCATAGAGGTAAAAATGGGTCTGCTGCAGAAATAGGACATATGATAGTAGGAGAAAATTTTTATAATTGTGCTTGTGGTAATAATGGTTGTTTTGAAACTTTTGCTTCTGCTACTGCAATAATTAAGTATGCTAAAAAATTGATAAATGAAAATGATCAGGATACAGTAATACTTAGAAAAATAAATAATTTGGAAGAAATTGATGCTAAAATAATTTTTGATTGTGCAAAACAAGGAGATAAATTATCTGTATTAGTTGTGGAAAGATTTGTTAAATACTTTGCTATAGGAATCTGTAATATTATGAATATTTTGGATGTAGAAATGATAGGCATTGGTGGTGGAGTTTCAGCAGCAGGGGGATTTTTTATGGAATTGCTGAAAAGGGATATTAAAAAATACCAATTATTTAAAGACGCACCTGTTTGCAACATAAAAATTGCGGCCCTTGGAAATGATGCTGGTATCATTGGCGCGGCAATGTTAGACAGGCTATAGGGTAAAATTAATTATTAATGAAGTATTTAGGGCCACGAATTTTAATTAAAATAAATCACTATGAAATCTTATTGAATTTGATAAGTTTCATGGTGATTTTATTTTCATGTGCTATGACTTATCTAAAAGTGATTGTTATAGTTTCAAAACCCATATCTAATAGAATACCTTGCAAAAGTATTTTAGTATTAGTATTTGCTTGCTCTAAAAAATCTGTTTTCAATAAATCAGCTTCAACCTTGCTTTTCTCATTACTGATTTCATCTATCATATCCTGCGCACTTAGCTTATTAAATAATGAGGATTTTTCATCATAAAGGAATAAATCATCAGTATTTATTGCATGATCAAAAATTTTTGCTTTTTTCAAGGTAATAATAATTGTTCTATTGTTAACGACAACCTCTAAATCTTTTAAATCTACCCCAGCTTTAATATACCCACTATATTTTATTAAAAATGATTTTTCAGTAAATGGAATAGAGAAATCTTTAAATTTTTTACTGTTTTTTATAGATAATACATTAGAATAGTTGTATTTGACTGTGGATAGTTCTGAAATTTTAGATAATCTTTCGGCTATAACAGTAGAGGATATAACTTTATCATTACTAACATTATTTAAAAAGAAATAGACCATTATTAACCAAGTTGATAAGAATAAAAGTATAATCAAAAAAATGAGTTCATTTTTACGTTTTATAGGTTTGCCAATTGATTCAAAATACATGCTAAACAACTCCTTATAATATTTAATCATATACTACTAGCATATTTATTAAACTTGAAATAATATGCAACAATAAAGTAATCAATGAAAAGTTTTAAGCACTAAGGCATAATAAATAGTATAAAAGCGAACAATTGCTTAAATTTAGTTGTTAACATATGCAAAATAGGATACAATGTAAAAGTGGCATTTCAACATTCGTATAATAACTAAATTTAAATAGGAATTGATAATGCGTGTTACCTTTAATGAAAAGGGTGATATATTTCAACATTCGAATAATAACTAAATATAATTAGGAGCTGATAATACGTGTTACCACTAATTAATGTTCAAAAGGATTGGCTTTCAATATACTTCGTATTTATAATAATTTTAATATTTATACCTGTGGCAATTTATACTAAAGGCTACGTAATGGAATATAAAAAACATTACTCAGTAAAATATATGGTATTTTTAATTATTTTATTTGTAGTTTCAATGATAGGAGTTGTACTTTCTGATAATGGAATAGCATTCCTTGTGTTTTGGGAGATCATGTCTATTTCTTCATTTTTCCTAGTTATTTATGAATATATGAATAAGGAAAGTTTGAAATCAGGAATATTTTACTTTGTTATGACTCATATAAGCGGACTGTTTTTAATGATAATGTTTGCTTTCTTGTATAAATACACTGGTAGCTTTGAATTTAAAGAAATTATGAAGTTTTCTGTGAATTTTTCACCAAATCAAAAGTATATTATATTCATACTTGCACTATTTGGATTTGGAGCAAAGATGGGTATAGTTCCACTGCATGCTTGGCTTCCAAAGGCTCATCCAGCAGCGCCTTCTAATGTTTCAGCTTTGATGTCAGGAGTAATGCTGAAAGTTGCATTATATGGTTTTATAAGAGTAACTTTTATTTTTTTAAGAAGTTTGCCTCTAAATTGTGGAGTTATCGTACTAATAATTGGAACGGGTACGGCAATATTTTCAATTCTAAATGCATTATTACAAAATAATATCAAAAAATTATTGGCATATTCTAGTGCGGAAAACATTGGACTTATTTTTGCGGCCCTAGGGATATCAATGATATTAATAAACTTCAATTTAAAAATGGTTGCCTCACTCGCGCTAACCGCAGCGTTACTTCACTGCTTGAATCATGCGATTTTCAAAAGCCTTTTGTTTCTAAATGCAGGAAGTGTTTTGTATGCAACGGGTACTAAAAATATGAATGAGCTTGGTGGCCTACATCAAAATATGAAGTTTACTGCAATCTGTACCTTTATCGGAACCTGTGCTATTTCAGCAATTCCACCATTTAATGGATTTTCAAGTGAGGTTCTTATACTTAGAAGTTTTATTGAAGCAATAACTGAGGTGACCAATATATGGGTTATAATATTGATTTTTAGTTGTGGCATTATTGTAGCATTAACAAGCGGAGCGGCTTTTTATGCTACTGCAAAATCATTTGGAATCACTTTTCTTGGAAAACCAAGAACTGAAAAAGCAGAACATATAAAAGTCATTCCAACATCAATGAATATCGGGCAGGGAATACTTGCGGTACTTGCTATAGTTACTGGAATATTTTCACCATTTATAATAAGTAAAATATCTTATTATACTAATAATTTATTAGAGATAAGTGGAAAAAGTCCTAGTTTCAAAAATGAAACTGAGATAATAATGTTCACCATAATACTAATTTGTATTACATTTATTTTATATATGTTTAATAAAATAAATTCATCAAACAAAAAACAAGAGATTAATGATACTTGGGCCTGTGGGTATACTCATGACAAACCTTATATTCAGTATACTGGAAGTGGATTTGTTCAGCCAGGTGCAAAGATTTTTGGGGCTATTGCAAATTATAATAAAAAAGTTAATTATAAAGAAGCTATTCACATAAGCCAAATGACTAGTGATATAGTAGAAGATCATTTATATAAACTTAATTTAAAAGTAGTTGATTTTTTAACAAAAAAAATCTTGAAAATTAATTATGGAAAAATTCAATTACATATTTCGTATATCTTTATATCATTAATAATTGCACTTGTTTTAGTTTTGAAATTTGTGTAAGGAGGAATTCATTTGAAATATAATTTAATTTATTTTATTCAAAGCATATTAATTGTAGTTTTCTCACCATTATTTATAGGAATCTTAAAAAAGATGAAGGCAACCCTTAGGGGCTACACGGGATCATCTATTATCCAACCTTATTATGATTTGAGCAAACTATTGAAAAAGGGAAGAATCATATCAAATAGAAGTTCCTTTATAACAGCTATTGGTCCAATGGTTATACTTGCGGCATCCATAACAACGGCTTTTTTCATACCTGTTTTTTATACGAGCATGGAAAAAACTATCGGAAACTTATTTATTCTTATGTTTGCATTTGGAATAGTTAAAATTTTTACAGTGCTAATTGGACTTGATAGTGCAAGTACATTTGGTGGAATGGGATCAAGCCGGGAAGCTTTTATTTCAATGATGGCAGAACCTTTAATATTATTTTTGATAGTTTTTTTATATATTGAAACAAGTGATTTTAATGTTTTTCATATTGCCTTTATTAATAGTGAAATGGTGCACTTTGATACTGCACATCTTATTGCAATGGTAACCTTTATTATTGGAATACTTGCTGAAAATGCAAGAATACCTTTTGATAATCCAGAAACGCATTTAGAACTTACCATGATGCATGAAGCAATGATTTTAGATTTATCAGGTAGTGATTTAGCATATGTTGAACTTTCTTCATATATCAAATTAATTGTATACTTGATTGTTTTAATTAACTGCTTTATTCCCATGGGAATTGCAACAACAGTTACAGCGGCAGCATTGTTTCTAGGGTTTTTGAGCTTTATATTTAAACTTTTATTTTGTTTGCTAGGAATTGCTATTATAGAAACAACTTTTGCTAAGTCTAGATTATTTAGAGGTGCAGAATTGTTTCCAGCCACGGTATCATTGGGTATTATAGCAATTGCTTTAATTTATATTTTATAAGGAGAAAGATTATGATAGAGACTTTACTTACAATTATATTAATATCTAGCATTTATATGTCTGGAGTAAGACGAATAAAACTTATTACACAAGGATTTATATTTCAGTCAGCAGCCATAGGACTCATAGCCCTAAAACTTGGATATGATACAGGGGAAGTGCATTTTTATATTTTAGGGATTTTAACAATAGTAACTAAAGTTATCATAATACCGCTAATAATAAATGAATCTGTAAAGAAATTGAAGATAAATAGAGAAATGGAACTAATAGTAAGCGGATTTATTTCGTATATTTTAACTGGAATAGGGATAATGATAGCCTTTGGACTTTTGAACAAAACTCATGATAATTTTATAAAGGTTGGAATCGCACTATTTATTATAGGGATTTTGCTTATGGTAGCAAGAAAAAAAGCTATCACGCAAATGATAGGATTTTTAATCTTTGAAAATGGTATCGTACTCTTTGAAATATCATTAACCAAAATGTCCCTTGTAATTGAGGCAGGA
>NZ_JAENWL010000169.1 GCF_016650095.1 Clostridium sp.
AGGCATAAAAAAGGAAGTTGCAACAGTAGTTACTCAAGTAATAGTTGACCAAAATGATGCAGGGTTTAAGAACCCAACTAAACCAGTAGGTTCTTTCTTTTCAGAAGAACATGCTAAGAAATTAATGACTGAAAAAGGATATATAATGAAGGAAGATTCAAATAGAGGCTGGAGACGCGTAGTTGCATCACCACTTCCAACGGCTATAGTTGAAGAACCAATAATTAAAACATTAGTTGAAGCTGGACATGTTGTTATAACTGTTGGTGGAGGCGGTATACCTGTAATTGAAAAGGGTGATGGAACACTTGAAGGAGTACCAGCAGTAATAGATAAAGATTTTGCTTCTGGTAAAATAGCAGAGTTATTAAATGCTGATGCATTGGTTGTACTAACAGCAGTTGAACAAGTTGCTATTAACTTTGGAAAACCTGATCAAAAGAATCTTTCAAGTATAACTGTAGAAGAAGCTAAAGCATATATTGAAGAAGGTCATTTTGCTCCTGGCTCCATGCTTCCAAAAATAAAAGCAGCGCTTACTTTCGTTGAAGCAAAAAAGGGTAGAAAAGCAATTATAACATCACTAGGCAAAGCTAAGGAAGCAATAGGTGGAACAGCGGGAACAGTTATAATAAATTAAGTATATTTTATTAAGGAAACATAAGTCATAAATTTAGAAATAAAAAATCCAGTAGAATATAAATAAATATTCTGCTGGATTTTTTAAGTTATTTTTGCTTTGTATAATGCTTGGATAAAACCACCAAATACATCGTGACTCAAGGTAAATCCGTTCTTTAGGTAGAAATGAAGTGCAGTGTCATTACCATTGGACTCTACTTATGAAATTTCACCACAGCATGTAGTGTCCAATACAATACTTAATGATAAAAATAAAACCTACAGAAAAATTATACCTTACTATCATTAATTGCTACATTTAATAATTGTAATTTTTCTAGTATGTCTGGATGTTTTTTCTTTAAATTAACTATCTTAAAATCGTTATCAACGAATGCATGTTTTGTACTCCCTTTAGTGATTTCTATACCTTCTTTTTCTCTAACAACGGAATAATTGAAGATTACCTTTACTGGAGTTAATTCCTCTATCCATGTTTTAATTATTAATTTATCGTCATATTTTGCTCCTTGAATATATTTACAATTGCTTTCGATCACTGGTATCATTATTCCGATTTTCTCCATGTCAGAATAACTCATGCCAATTTTCTTTATAAATTCTGTTCTGCCCACTTCAAAGTAGACTAGATAGTTAGCATGGTAGACTATATTCATTTTATCCGTTTCCGCATATCGAACAACTAGTGTATTTTCACTTACATACATATTAAAGCCTTCTTCCTATAATGTTCTTTCAATAACTATATCATAGCAGAAAGCAAATAAACATGGCTATTTTAGAAACTGCATCTATTATTTTACCAATATTCAAGCGGATATTAAAACCCCAGTGACTGTCATTACTTCTGTTGCAGTTCTTTGTCCATATGCTATGTTTTCACCTGCTGACATATATTTAATACCAAAATTTTTCATCATATCAAATGGTGAACCATAAGTTGGAGATTGATGTGAAAAATAATTTTTATCTATCATGTCTTGAGACTTATATCTAGCCACTCTCGATAATTGCCAATTAAGTTTTAGTGGAGCGAGTCCAACTTTTGCTCTTTCTGTATTTACCATTGTAACTACTTGTTTTTCTATTACTTTTACTTCCGTCAAATTGGGAACTTTTATAATTTGATTTACGTATATCATATTAGGATTTGATATTTGAGGATTAGCAGCTATTACCTCGGATACGCCTACTTGATACTTATAACAAATTCTCCATATGCTATCACCAGCTTTAACAGTGTAGTTAATGTTTGGAAACACTTGAGCAGAAGCAATTGAACTTATTCCTGTTGTTGCTAAAATACTTAAAGTTAAAATTAATGCCTTAACTGATTTATTCATATTTTGTACCTCACCTTCTAAAAATTAATATTTACAGCATTAAGTCTAATTTGCCACTTAAATTATATTTTAATTCTTTTTATTTATGGTAAATTTGGATAAATAAATGGGACCAAAGTCTTCTCTTCCATATAAAAACTCAATACGATTTTGAAAATCCTTCTAGTATTTATCTAGGGGGTTTTATTTTTATTATTGACAAATACTGTTTAATATACTACTATTATGCTATGCGATATATCGGAATGCATAATATCGTTAAGCATAATAACAGGAGGGACTATATATGCCATATAATGGTGGACCAATGACAGAAGCTATGTACTATGTGCTATTAGCACTTATGAATCCAAGTCATGGATATATACTCATGAAAGCTATTACTAAGGTTTCTAATGGACGATTGAACATGGGTCCAGGAACACTTTATGGAGTTCTTACGCGTATGCAAAAGGAAGGACTTATATCTCTTGCGGAAGATGATGGAAGAAGAAAAACTTATTCAATTACTGCTGACGGTGAACAAGCACTTCGTAATGAATATAAACGTCTAAGGGCGACAGTTAAAGATGGATTAATTTTAATGGAGGGTGAGGAGAATGAATAAGACAATTCGTAAGTTTCGTCCAAGTGATTTCTGGCGTATTGGTGAGCATGAAAGCTGGTTTTCTGAGATGGCAAGTAATGGCTTACATTTAAAAAAGGTAGGTATTTCTTTTGCCCACTTTACAAAAGGCGAACCAAGACAGATGAGATATAGGATAGATGTATTTAACTATAAAAATATTACATTAGAACAAAAAGAAATGTATTCTGAAAGTGGTTGGGATTATGTTGCAAGTTATGGCCTGTTTAATGTATTTTCATCGCCTGATGAATTAAATGCACCTGAACTCCACACGGATCCTGCTGAGCAAGCTTATACTTTGAATTACCTTGATAAAAAATTTACAAAAAGTGCGATTGGAATTGCTGTGGCAATAGCTTTAATGATAGGAATATTTGTTGCTCTTTGGTTCATTAATTCGGCACACTATCTTGCCTTAGTGGATGGATTAATTATTCAAATAGCAATTATGATAATTGCTGAATTATATGTGGTATACACTTCGGTACAAGCAGCCGTATCCATGCATGCACTACGAAAGACCTTGTCAGAGGGAAAGCCAATCAATCATTCGGCACCATGGAAAATGAAATATAAGGTGAATTTAATTGTAGTAAGTGTTATTATGATTCTTGCAATTTGTGCAGTTATACACCCTATTATGCAGATGACTATGAGAAAGACTAAAGCATTACCAATATCAAGTATCGGTTTACCTATTGTAAGATTAGCAGATGTGGAACAAAATCCTGAATTGGTTCCAGAGCAACCAGCTTATAATCGGAATAATATTGATTGGAATAGTCGTTATAGCTATGCTTGGAGTATAGTCTCGCCCTTACAAATTGAATCAGATGAGCGTGGAGAAGTTGCAAATGAATTATGGAATGATGGTAGCGGAATATATTCCCCTAACATTTCTAATTGGGCATATAAGATAAATTTACCTTATATTAATGAAGGTGTATTATCTGATTTAATAAATAGATATGGTGAAAAATTTAAAGGTGCGGTTTACGTGGAAATGGAGCATCCAGATTTTGATAAACTAATTGTTCATGAAGGAGATTATTTTGGTAAAGAAGTATTCGCTGCTAAAGGGAAGGGTGTAATTTATATTAGGTACCAGGGCAATGCATCTATTAATTCACTAATTGAAGCTGTTGCAGAAAAGATTAAATTAATTTCAGACTAGAAACACATACTCTAAAACTAAAGGATAGTTAAAATATAAACCACTTCGGAAATGAAGTGGTTTATATTAAGATTTCCTATAGTTTGTTTTTTTGTATTTGGGGAAAGGGGTAAAGTATCAGTATTAGAATTGTTCTTCTATGGTTTTGAATATATTGCGGCAGCCCAGTTGCCGTATACTCTGGTTTCATCTATAACTCGATATGATCTTATTTTATAGTAATAGATTATGTCTGGTACTAAATCTGAATTTGTATAAAATGAATTCGTAGTGTTAATTAAGAAGATGTATGGCACTGTACTCGAAATAGTAGTATATATTTCATAACCAGTTGCGCCTGCTACGGGGCTCCAGGTAAGTTTAACATTTTTAGAGCTGTTTCTAGTAGCTTTAAAATTAGTAGGTGGAGATGGTATTGGCGTAGAGCTTATCACAGCTGAAAGGTCGCTGATTATTTTATCCTTACCAATTATCTTATATGCCCTAACTCTATAATAATACTCATTATTGGTTGTTAATCCAGTATTATTATATAGTGTTGTCGTAGTTGATGATATTAAGGTATAAGGTCCTTCACTGGATGGCGCTCTATAAATTCCATACTTACTTGCCCCAGTTACGGCGTTCCAACTAATATTAATACTACTGTATGATGATGATACTGCTTTTACTGATATAGGTTTTGTAAGTATTGGTTTTGCGCTTACAAACTCTGTAAGACCACTATACGATTTAATCGTACCTATTGTCTTATACGCTCTAACTTTATAATAGTAAAACTTATTATTAGTTAGCCCAGTATTATTATACTTTGTTGTAGCAGTTGTTGCTATTAAAGTGTATGTTCCTTCAGGGGATGTTGCTCTATAAATTCCATATATACTTGATTTATTTACGGGGTTCCAGCTAACATTAATACTGTTATATCCCGATGATACTGCAGCAATTTTTGTGGGTATAGTGGGTGTATGCATATAGAAGTAAAAAGCATCTGTGGCAATAGTTGAACCCATGTTTCGTACGTGAACGGCGTTACCCTGGTTGTCCGCAACATATGCCAAAGTATAGTCTCCTTGCGTAACCCATCCCATAAATACAAAGCTGTGAGTGGGATAGCCTTGCCGACTGGGAGTTGTAAAACAAATACTTCCTGGTGTAAGCGTTTTAATATCGTATGAGGATACCCATGCATGTGCACTTAGATAAATTAAATACTGTCTTGTATTGCATGTTTCCAATGGAACTGTTATACCTATTCTTCTCATTGCTTCACTTGAAAAATAAACACAAGTATTTGTAGAAATTCCGCCATGTAATACAACAGCCCTGTTTAGTACACTACTAATGTTATCTGCAGAGCTTAAGTACGTTGATAATTTTGCTCCAATTACTGTTTGGTAAAGTCCTAATGTTGCCAGTCTATTTTCCTCTAATTTGGCTAATTTATCAGCTTCTTCTGTAGTTAAACTATCTAAATTTAGATTAACATCCTTATCTGCTTCTTTAGTGGTATTTGGATTCTTAACGGCTATTGCATCAATTTCTTCTTTCTTCGCTATATTTGCAGCAATATGTGCCAATTTGCTTGAGTCTAATAGCAAAGTTTTTTGACTTGCAATATAGAGATTGTTTTTGACTGGTTCTTCCGCCTTACTTACAATTACCCCAATATTAGTACATAACAGTACTACCAATGTTATGACAGTTGCTCTTACTATTGTTGTTTTTACTTTCACTTGTAATATTCCCCCAAATTTATTAGTGGCGTTGAAACTATATCATATTAAAGTAAGTATATTATTTCTAATTTAATTACTTTAATATGATATGATTGTAGTCATTATATGGTAATGAAATTTTACCTTATTGGAAATATATATTCTACTAGCCCCTGTTATAATCCTTTAATTTTTGTAATACCAATATAGATTAATTGGCAGTATCATCACAGTTAATAGTATTTTAGAAAAGGTACTACGATGACCTCTGGAAAGTTGTAGAAAAAATATTGGATAATAGAAGGATTTAAGAAGGCATATGTGAAATTTTGTAGAATATTATTGTAGTATGTTTTTTTTGAATAAATCAATAAATAGGTAAAATGATTTAGCAACTATAAGTGATTATATACATAGAAGAAGGGGGAATAAAATATGTTATCGAACTTCATTGAAAAAAAAATTACATTACACGAATTTAAAGTTATAAACAAGAGGGTACTAGAGGAAAAAGGGCGGATATTTATTAAACAGGATAGAGATAATTGTTTAAATAAAAATCCTTATTTTAGATTTGAGATGGAGATATTTAACTGTGTTTTTAATTCAGATGGAATTAAATTTCAGATTCAAGGTGGTAATCCAGGTGTTTATATAGATATAGTATTTGATGTTTTAAAAGGAGTCAAATCACATAGTTTAAAAGCGCCTGTTTATAATGTTAAATTTATATTTAATGCCAATCCGGATTCTTTTGCATACTTATTATACTTTGACGGCATGTGTATTACATATAATATCGAACCAAGTAAATTCATTAATATTTTAAATGATTTGAAATCTAGTGATATTAAATAAAGATAATAAGATTACGAATTTGAAATTGTAATTCTAGCGAATTGGGAGAAAAACTTGACTCTGCTACAGATTTAATAATGGTTGTTGTACTGATGATTGCACTATATCCAATCATCAGTCTAACATACCAAATTTGCCATAGGGCATTAATAATATTACTTAACAATTTTACTATAAATATAATTTAGTATCAATTCTTCTATCATAATCAGACCAATTACCAGGTTCTGTTTTATCCTTTATTTGAGAAATCTTATTCATAGTAGCATCCGTGGAATCAGCAAAATTAACTATAAATGCTTCTTCCATTTTCATTCCTCGTGGAGAACCAAATTCGGGCTTGCCGTGATGTTGGACAATACAGCCTTTTATCCTAGTAATAAAATCTTCAGAATACAATGATATATTTTCTCGAGTAGCTTTATCTATTAACTCTACTCCAATAACAATATGGCCTTCCATTTCTCCTCTAAGTGTATATTTAAAGGGACCATCATAATATAATTCATAAACCTTACCAATATCATGAAGTTTTGCTGCAAGTAACGCTATTTCTGTTCTTTTGCATTCATATCTTTCACAGAGCATGGCAGTTAAATACATGACATTTAGGGTATGTTCTGCAAGACCACCTATATAATTATGATGCATAGACACTCCACCTATTCCTCTTTGAAATTTATCTAAAAATATTTCATCCTTAAAGAAATAGTCGTTCAAAGCCTTTCCTTCACTTGAAACAATATACTTATTAGTAAATGACTCCATTTCCTCCATTATCTCTTCAATAGGCCTTTTTACTGTTGGAAGATAATCTGAGAGGTTATAATCTGTAATAAATTCATATTTTTTTACATCCAGATTTCTATCTTTAAATCCTTCAATCGCGATTACGCTTCCTTCTTTAATATCGCCCTTTTTACTGGGTATGTTAGCTTTTACTTCTCCACTTTTATCTACTAATATGCATACAACCTTAGAAGAATCTTTGACTAATATTTTCATTACCATTAATGTTATTTTTATTTTACTTTCACTTTTTATATCGCATAAAAAATTTTCTTTTGTAGTCATATTTTCCTCCAAATTAATTTATTTTTCATTATAGTATGTGTAAAAAGACTATTTGCACTTGTAACTATAACATATTTATTTCTA